>JAQZBV010000135.1 GCA_029237685.1 Cytophagaceae bacterium
TTTATTTTTTTACTTTTAATATCTACAAAGATATGATTAAACTCAACTGTGTTCCCCTTTAGGGGCTAGGGGCCAGAAGGTAAGTCTTAGCCACTTGCAATTATTAACCAAACTAACAACTAACAACTAACAACTAACAACTAACAACTAACAATTTTATTTAACCTCCGGCTCAATCTCCGGATTCCCCAATATAATTTCCAGCCTTGCCTGCAACTCCGGCGTCAGCACGTGTTCGATGGTTTCCGCATCGTCGTGTACGTGATCGGGTGCGATGCGCAGGTATTCTGTTAAGTAGAGTTCCCACAGACGGTGCAGGTGGGCGACACGCTTGCCTTGCTGCAGTCCTTCTTTGGTTAAGCAGTATCGGTCCTTTTTGTCTTCTCTTTCTCTTTCTCTTTCTCTTTCTCTTTCTCTTTCTCTTTCTCTTTCTCTTTCTATATATCCTTCACTGATCAAGGCTTCAACACCTTTTGCCAATTTAAGATTTCCTAATGACCGTTGTTTTTGGATCTCATCTAATCTAAAATAAGCCTTACCGGGATGCTCAGCTGTCTGCGTAAGGTAGTAGAAGGTTTTCAGAATGTTTTCTTCCAGCATTTGTTGCTGGTTGCGGCGTTGCTTCAGCCATTTGACGATGATGCCTTTATTCGGTGCAAAGATGAACGTCAATACCGCAGAGAAAGACAAGACCATTACAATCCATGGACCCGTAGGCATAGACGGAGCGATGTAAGAAACCGAAGCACCGATGATGGCAGAAACAGAACTAATGGCAATGGCAATGAAAATCATCACGTGCAACTTGTCTGTCCAGAAACGCGCCGTAGCCGCAGGAGCGATGAGCAGAGAAGCCATTAATACGACACCGACTGCTTGTATTCCTGTTACGATGGCCAATACCGTGAGACCACTTAAGAGCAGTTCGAGTCCTTGTGTTTTATAACCGATGCTTTGAGCAAAATCTTTGTCAAAACTGAGCAATTGAAATTCCTTGTAGAACGCCCATACCGCAGCAATCAATAACAAAGCCACCAAACCAAAGACCCACACATCAAAAGAAGTGAGCGCAGCCGCCTTACCAAACAGGAAAGCATCGAGCCCCGATTGATTGTCCATGCCGCTGTGTTGGATAACGGTCAACAACCAAATGCCCGTTCCGAAGAAAACCGACAATACAATACTGATCGCCGCATCCTGTTTGATCTTGCTGTGATGTGTAATAGCATCCACCAATAAAATCGATAACCAACCTGTAAGAAAAGCACCTGGAATCAAGTACAAGGGATTCTTGGTACCGTTCAGAAGAAAGGCCAAACAAATCCCCGGCAAAATCGCATGCGCCACCGCATCACCAATGAGTGACTTCTTCCTCAGGAACGTAAACGTACCCACCGTCGATGCACTCACGGACATGAGCAAGCAGCCGAGGATGACGTAGAGGACGTTGGGGTTGTATAGTGCGCTTAGGTCGAACATGGTTTTCTATTCTGTCTGTCTTACCCCTAAATCCCCTGAAGAGGACTTGAGATCAGAGCGTATTTACTGTTTTTTGTTTTTATTCTATCTAGCCCCTAAATCCCCTAAAGGAGACTTTCGAGCAATGACATTCGTGTAACTCTTTTTTTTAATTTTTATACTTATTGTCCAAAAGGGACATTCATCAAGCTTCAAACTAAAGTCCCCTTCAGGGGATTTAGGGGCCAGCTCGTTAGTGCAAATCAATAATTAATTAAACTAACAACTAACAACTAACAACTAACAACTAACAACTATTTCTCCCTAATCGGAAAATCTTGTTTGTTAAGCAAATCCGTCACCGTCGTTAAGATGTTCAACTTCCCACCATAAGTCTCCTGCAACAACTCTTTTGTCATTACATCCTTAATGGGGCCGCTGGCTACCAGACGGAGGTTCATCAGTACCAACCAATCGAAATAGTTTTCGGCCGATTGCAAATCGTGGTGAACCACGACTACCGTTTTACCTTCACTGGTCATTTCTTTTAATAATTCTACAATGGCTGTTTCGGTCGCGATGTCAACACCGGCAAAAGGTTCGTCCATCAAATACAGATCGGCATCCTGCGCCAGTGAGCGTGCGATGAAGACACGCTGCTGCTGTCCGCCGGAAAGCTGAGAGATCTGGCGGTTGGCAAAGGCTTCCATGCCTACTTTTTTCAAGCAGTCCATCGCTGCATCGCGATCCGCTTTGCGCGGGCGCTGAAACCATTTCAGTTTTCCATAACGCCCCATCAATACCACATCCAGTGCCGAAGCAGGGAAGTCCCAGTCCACGGATTCTTTTTGTGGCACATAACTTACTTTGGCTCTTACGTCCTTTAAGTCTTCACCGAATAACTTCACATAACCGCTGCCTACAGGCACCAGTCCCATCATGGCTTTGATCAAAGTAGATTTACCCGCACCGTTCGGTCCCATGATACCGGCAATGATGCCTTTGGGTAACGTAAAATCCACCCCCCATAACACCGGCTTGCGGTGGTAAGTGACGGTGAGGTCATGGATTTCAATGAGTGGTTGTTCGACTTGTTGGATCATAATCGCTTACTTCAGTCCGTTCACAATTTTAGTGACATTGGCTTTGACCATGCCGTTGTACGTGCCTTCTGCTGTGCCTTCTTTGCCCATGGCATCGGAGTATAGCGCCCCGCCGATGCGGATGTCATGGCCTTTGGCTTTGCAGCCTTCTACGACCGCTTCAATGGCTTTGGGAGAAACAGAGGTTTCAATGTACACCGCTTTTACTTTGCGCGCTACAATTTGTTCTACCAGTTGAGAAATATCCTTTAAACCAAAATCAGATACCGTAGAGATCCCTTGCAAGCCCAACACTTCGATGTGATAAGCCCTGCCGAAATAACCGAAGGCATCGTGCGCCGTGATCAGCACACGAGACGATTCAGGAATCGTTTGCAATTGCTGCATTGTCCAACTGTGTAAACTGTCTAATCCTTTAAAGAAAGGATCTCTGTTTTTCTCTATACCTTGATGAAGGGTAGAATCCTTTTGCAATTCTTCGGCTATATACAGCCAGCCTTGCTTCCAAAGCGACACATCAAACCAGATGTGTGGATCATAGGTTTTCTCTCCGGTCTTGCGCAATCGTGCTTTTGGCAATCCGTCGGAGATCGCTAACACGTGTTTTCGTCGTTTTAATTTTTCAAAGATCTCACTCATCTTTCCTTCCAGGTGCAAACCGTTGTACAAGATCAAGTCAGCATTTTGCAGCAAACTTAAATCATGTGCCGTCGCTTTGTACAAATGCGGATCAACACCCGTACCCATCAGCGATATCACTTCCGCCTGATCGCCCACCAATAGTTTCACGCCATCCGCCAGCATGCCCGTGGTGGTGACGATGCGGAACTTGCCACTTTCGCTAAACTCCTTTCTTTCTCTTTGACAAGAGGTCCCGATAATTATCGGGAAGACAAGAGCAATCACAAGCGTAAATAAGGTGCGAAACAACGTCATGATTTAATCAATAGGAGAGACTAATATATTTTTGGCGACTTCATGAGAAACAACCATTGTTTTTTTATCGTTCACTTTCAATTCTACCGAAGCATCAAATACCACACGGTCCGTGACTTTCACAGCCGAACCGATGCTGATACCCAGCTTGTCCAGGTATTGAAGGAATGCAGGACTATGTTCCTTCATGCCCATAACTTTGGCTTTGCCGTTGACTTCCAGTTCGGATAACAAGACCTGACGCAACACCGGCATTTCTCCTTTGGCATTTGGTATCGGATCTCCATGTGGATCACTGGTAGGATTGTCCAAGAAATCATCGAGACGTTCGATCAGTAATTTAGATTGGATATGTTCCAGCTGTTCGGCAATTTCATGCACCTCGTCCCAGTTGAAATTGAGTTTCTCCACTAAAAAAACTTCCCAAAGCCTGTGTTTACGCACCACTTGAAGCGCTTCGGTTTTGCCTTTCTTGGTAAGCGAAACACCCTGGTATTTTTCGTAATAGATATAAGATTTGTCTGAAAGCTTCTTGAGCATATCACTGACCGAAGCCGGCGTTGTGTTCATTACTTCGGATATAGCATTTGTTCTCACCGTTTTGTTATCCACAGAAAGGTGATAAATAGCCTTGATGTAATTTTCCTCGGTATTGGTGAGCATGAAGTAAAGATAGGAAAATAATGGGTATTCTAAAAAGTAATTTAGAGGGATCTAAACTTAGGGGTTAGTTCAGCTGGCCCCTGAATCCCCGGTAGGGACTTTTGAGAGCGAAGCATGTTTCCTCTCTGTTCGTTTCTGCTTCTCGTTTCATCCTGTCTAGCCCCTAACCCCTAAAGGGGAACAGTTTTTTACTCAACAGAAAGTTCATCGATAGTAGTAAGCGATGAACTTTTTATTTTCATGAAGCAAAAGTCCCCTTTAGGGGATTTAGGGGCCAGACAGATTAATACAGAAAAATATTAAATAAGCTCTGCGATCAAGTCCCCTTTAGGGGATTTAGGGGGCCAGACAGTATTTTTTTAGTATGAAGTTTTATATTTGCGAAACACTTTTTAAACTTAAATTTTTGGACGATATGTCAATGTTTTACGGAGCCCATGCCTCCATTTTTAGAAATGCTGAAAAGCTGAGAAATAATATGACGCCTGCAGAAAAGAAATTATGGGAGGCAATCTCAAATAAAAAATTGAATGGATTTAGATTCAAGAATCAACATCCGATTAGTAAGTTTATTGTAGATTTTTATTGTCACAAAGCTAGATTAGTAATTGAGATAGATGGAGAAGTACATAACCAGCGAGAGCAAGCAGACTATGATATAGGACGAACTTACGAATTAGAATCCTTTGGGCTTATTGTCATTCGATTTTCCAACAATCAAATAGAAAATCATTTCGAAGAAGTACTAAAAGAAATACAAAAAAGATTGCTAGAGCAAAGTCCCCTTTAGGGGATTTAGGGGCCAGACAGAATAAAAAGAGAAATATGCAATTCTGCAAAGTCCCCTTCAGGGGATTTAGGGCTAGATAGCATAAAAAGAAAAGCACTAAATATACTCCTCTGTAAAGTCCCCTTTAGGGGATTTAGGGGCCAGACAGAATAAAAAGAGAAATATGCAATTCTGTAAAGTCCCCTTCAGGGGATTTAGGGGCCAGACCGTTAAAGCACTAAAGTCTCTAACTTCTTCGCTTCCTCTTCCCAACTCAAAGTTGAACGATCAGCCTGACTCCTATAAAAGCCCGGCATTTTAAGAAGGCGGATCAGGAGATCGATGTGCGTCTGTTTATAATTGATGCAAAGTCCCGCATCGTAAGTCGTCACCAATTCCTGCCAGGTCTGATTGGTGGTAGAGAGCACCGGCAATTGGTAACTGATGTATTCGTAGAGTTTGGTTGGAATTCTGTTTCGTGTGGCCGCATTGTCACGGTAGGCGACCAATCCCCAATCTGCTTCACGTATGGCTTTAAGAATTTCTTTATGCGCGACAGGCTGGTCAAAAGCTAAAGCTTCCACAAATGATTTGCCGCTGAGGTAATCGCTTAAGTTCTTTTGTTCTTTCTGATCTGCACAATAGCCGACGATGCGCAAGTAAAACGTAGGATCAGCGCCATGAAGTTTTTCTACCAAATCAATCGCTTCATAGATGCCATATTCAGCAGAGATAGTTCCTGAAAATAATAAGCAGGTACGTTCTTTAGAAACTGTATTTTTTTTGGCTTCAGCTACGACAGGATCTACCAAAGCTTTATTGGCAACAACGATCGCTTTAGACCTTATGAAAGGCATTTCAGAAACATAGCAGTTTTCTGCAGCAATAACGTGAGAGAACAATGGCAATGTGAGCCGCTCTTGCAAGCGTACCCACAAAGCAATGGGCCAACGAAAGAGGAACGGAAAAGCTTTCGTATGTAGAATATTTAAGTAATAATTTTCCTGCAGGTCATAGACCAATTTTACAGAAGGGTGCATGATTTTATACACAAAAAAGGGGATCAATAATTCATGCGTACAAGCGATCGCAAGTGTAGGTTTCAGTTGAAAGAGTAAACGTAAGACTTTAAAGGGAGCCAATAGTCTTTTGAAAGACAGCCGTTTAAAAGTACCAAGTCCATAAGAGGAAATAGAAGTGTCAAGTATTTGATCAGTAGTACCGTAACCGATCACATGAACAGATGCTCCCTGATTTTTTGATAGGGTAATAGCAATTTTTTCGTACATTCGTGGCTCGTATACAGGCTTGAGTACCGAGGCAATGACAATAGTGGTACGGGTCATATACGGGTAAATATAGTTATTAATACCATAAACCAGTTTTTGTAACCGATGAAGGAATTGATTGAAAAGGCTTGGGAAGACAGAAGTTTGATCCAGACCCCCGAAGTTCAGGCAGCGATAAGAGCAGTCATTGAAGATTTGGACAAAGGAAAAATACGTGTCGCACAACCAGGACCTGACAACACATGGATCGTAAACGACTGGATTAAGAAAGCAGTGATCTTGTATTTTCCCATTCAGAAAATGCAAACCTTGCATTCCGGTCCGTTGGAATTCTATGATAAAATGGATTTAAAAACAGGTTACGAAGCCCTGGGTGTACGCGTGGTTCCTCACGCGGTGGCGCGTTACGGCGCTTACTTGTCAAAAGGTACAATATTAATGCCTTCTTATGTAAACATAGGTGCTTACGTAGACGAAGGAACCATGGTCGATACCTGGGCAACAGTAGGCAGCTGTGCACAAATCGGTAAACACGTTCACCTAAGCGGTGGCGTTGGTATCGGTGGTGTATTGGAACCGGTACAAGCAGCTCCGGTAATTATTGAAGACGGAGCATTCTTAGGTTCCCGTTGTATTGTAGTAGAAGGGGTGAGAGTAGGAAAAGAAGCGGTACTGTGTGCAAACGTAGTATTGACAGGCAGTTCAAAGATCATCGACGTCACAGGTCCTGAGCCGATTGAATACAAAGGATATGTTCCGGAGCGTTCAGTCGTGATTCCAGGTACTATTACTAAGAAATTCCCTGCGGGAGATTTTCAAGTACCTTGCGCGTTGATCATCGGTAAACGCAAGCCTAGCACAGACTTGAAGACATCGTTGAATGATGCGTTGCGTGAAAACAATGTGGCAGTTTAAGTAAGTCAGAGAACTGAAAACTGATAACAGAGAACGGAAAACTGAATAATAAAAAAACGGGAGAGGTTATACCTGCTCCCGTTTTTTTTATTTTCTCATTTCGGTTCTCAGTTCTCAGTTCTCGGTTCTCTGTTATCAGTTTTCAGTTTTCTAAATCTTTCCGCCACAATCAGTTCCTTACTCCCGGCAGTATATTGATAAAACCCGCTCCCGCTCTTAACGCCCAGATGTCCGGCTTGCACCATGTTGACCAGCAAAGGAGAGGGCGCATAGTTGGGATTACCGAAACCATCCTGCAATACTTTTAATATCGCCAGGCAAACATCCAGTCCTATAAAATCTGCCAATTGCAAAGGGCCCATAGGATGAGCCATTCCTAATTTCATCACCTGATCGATTTCTTCCACACCGGCCACTCCCTCAAAAAGGGTAGCAATGGATTCATTGATCATGGGCATTAAAATCCGATTGGCCACAAAGCCAGGGTAATCGTTTACTTCTACCGGAATTTTATCTAGCTTTTTGGACAAATCCATGATACCCTCACATACCGTTTTAGAGGTATTATAACCTTTTATCACCTCTACCAATTTCATAACCGGTACAGGATTCATAAAATGCATACCAATTACTTTATCCGGGCGCTGAGTGGCAGCAGCCAGTTTAGTAATGGAAATGGAGGAAGTATTGCTGGCTAAAATACAGCCCGGAGGGGCTATTTTATCCAATTCCTTAAAGATGGAAAGCTTTATATCCAGATTCTCAGAAGCCGCTTCAATGGCTAAATCACTATGTTGCAAGGCTTCAGCCAATTGAGTAGTAAATACGATACGGTTTAAAGTTTGATTGACCTGTTCGGTGGTAATCAATCCTTTATCTTCTTGACGGCGTAAATTTTTTTCAATGGTCAACTTTGCTTTATCTAATTGATTTTCAGATAAATCATAGAGGGCTGTTTCATAACCTCCCAGGGCAGTAACGTGCGCAATGCCATTTCCCATGGTACCGGACCCGATTATGGTGATTTTTTTCATGTTTATCCTTGTAAAGCTCCTTTTGTACTGTTAGATTTGTTCTACCAATTCAGTAGAATTAATTTTGGATGATTCATACAATATAATCATTCTAAATAAAGTTATAAGATTGCTTCATTCAGCGAATAATTTTTGTAATTTTCAAAGTTAATAATTTGGTAACACTGCAATAAGTAAATTTGCAACAAAGTCGAACGAATCCAAACACTATAATCCTGTTTTAAATTAATACTTTATTATCATGAGCCACGAAACCAATCCAAACATCCCTCAAAAATCTAATTTCGCTTCAGTTTTTGCTGCTGTTGTTATTCCTCTAGCAATCATTATCAGTATTCTGGTATACATTTATGTTTTTGGAGCGGCAGAGAATTTCAATGCTAAAGGCGAACCTATTCAAGGAAATTACTTAGGTATTATATATAAAGGCGGTGTCATCGTACCGATTCTTCTTTCTTTCTTCGTCATGGTATTGACTTTCTCTATCGAACGTTTTATCACCATTCAAGCAGCATACGGCAACGGTTCACTGAATCAGTTTGTAAGAAAAGTAAAATCTCATTTGTTGTCTAACGACATCAACGGAGCTATTGAAGTGGCTGAATCTCAAAGAGGTTCTGTAGGTAATGTAACGACTTCTGTCTTGAGCAGGTACAAGCACATTGCAAACGATGCTTCTTTATCGAAAGACAAGAAAGTAGAAGAACTTCAAAAAGAAGTAGAAGATTCTACCGCATTGGAACTTCCTCACTTGGAAAAAAACTTGAACATCTTGGCGACATTAGCTTCTGTAGGTACTTTGGTAGCACTTTTGGGAACGGTACTGGGTATGATCAAAGCGTTCTCTGCCTTGTCTACTTCTGGTACTCCAAATGCTGAAGCATTGGCAACAGGTATTTCTGAAGCCTTGGTAAATACGGCATTGGGTATTTCGGTATCGGCAATCGCTATGATTACTTATAACTTCTTCACATTACCATTCTTAAATAAGTAAGCTTAAACACAAACAGAAAATTCATGGGACAGGTAAAATCAAATAAAAAAGGCGTAGCGTTAGACATGACAGCCATGTGTGACGTTGCTTTCCTGCTCCTGACATTCTTTATTCTTACAGCTAAAATGAAGACGCCTGAACCGGCTAAGTTCGATGTGCCTTCTTCCATTTCAGATACCAAACTACCGGATGACAATGTACTCCGCGTTTCTATCAGTGATCAGGGTGCAGTGTTCTTAACCGTGGCAGAACAAGGCGTAAGAAGAGAATTGATTCAGGAGATCGATAAAATGTACACGTTGGGATTGACCGACAAACAAAAACAAAAATTCGAATTGACTGAAACATTTGGTGTGCCAATGAACGAACTAAAATTCTTCCTTGGACTGACAGATGAACAAAAGAAGGACTTCAAGCAAAAAGGCATTGTGGTAGATTCTACCAACAATGAATTGAAAGGCTGGGTAAGAGTTGCCAAAACAATCAATCCTCAATACAGGATCGCATTGAAAGGGGATAGAACTTCTGATTACGTGATATTCAAACGTGTAATCGCTTCTTTTCAGGAAATGAATTTGAATAAATTTAGTCTGATCACCTCTATGGAAGCTAAACCTTCCGGAGAATAAAATAAATAGCAATGTCAGAAATAGCAAGTGCAGAAGGCGGCGGCAAAGGTAAAGGTGCCGGTAAGGGACGTAAAAAGTCATCCACAAGGGTCGATATGACTCCCATGGTAGATTTGGGTTTCTTGCTGATCACATTCTTTATGTTGACCACTACGCTCAGCAAGCAGCAAATCATGCAGCTGAACATGCCGGATAAAAAAGACGATAAAAAGGACCGTCCTGAAGTGAAGGAATCTCAAGCCCTAACGCTTCTTCTAGGAGAAGACGATAAAGTATTTTGGTATACCACCAAAGAAGGAGTACCTGATTTTCACGAGACAAATTTTAATCCTACAGAAGGCATCAGACAAGTTTTGTTGGAGAAAAACAAACAAGTGAAGGACCTGGTTGTAGTTATCAAAGCGATGGATAAATCCAAGTACATTAATGTCGTGGACATCATCGATGAGATGCACATCACTAAAACAGATCGCTTTGCGCTGGTAGAAATTACCAAAGAAGATGAAACTTTGGTAAGTAAACAATTGGCCAGTGATGAAGCCGGAGAAGCTAAATAAATAAGTTATGGAAGAAAGAAACTTATCCAACTTGACACTCGATGACCTGGTTTTTGAGAACAGGAACAAGAGTTACGGTTCATACGAACTGAGGACAAAGTATGGCATCTATACGGTTAGAGCCTTTGCAATCGCTATCGCTTTTTTCCTTTTGCTCGCATTCAGTCCAAAGATCAGTGCATGGATTGAATCACTTTGGGGTACTGATACAGCGATAGTAAAAGAACAGGAAATAGAAGTATTAGCAGTGATTGAAGATATTCCGATCGAGAAAGACATTCCTCCTCCTCCTCCAGTTAAGGTCGATCCTCCCAAGATTGAAAGTGTAAAATTCCTTCCTCCGGAAATCAAACCGGATAACCAGGTGAAAGAAGTAGAGCTTCCTCCAGTCGTTAAGGATCTTGACAGTGTGAAGATTTCTTCTGTTACACAAGACGGAGATAAGGACATTGGAGAGATGATCGAAGATTCACGTGGTAACTCTGAACTTGGGAAAGAAGACAATACGATATATACCTATGTAGGTGAATGGCCCGAATTCCCGGGTGGAAATGCTGAGCGTAACAAATTCCTTTCTAAACACTTGGTTTATCCTCGTGATGCAGAAAGAAAAGGAATCGAGGGTCGTGTCATCATCGGTTTCACCGTAGAGAAAACAGGTGAAATCGTAGACGTGAAAATCTTGAAAGGAGTTTCTGAAAGCATGGACAATGAAGCGATGCGCGTCGTAAAAATGATGCCGAAGTGGAAACCTGGTAAAAACAACGGGGTAGCCGTGAGAACAAGACACAAAGTAGACGTAGTCTATAAATTACCTGAATAGGCAAAATGAATAAAGCACTTTTCTATTTTAAAATGACGATGGCAGTAGTATATACTGCCATCGGCGTTTATATGTTAGTCAACCCAAATATTTTGAGAGGGCTTGTGGACAGTACCTATACTCCTGTAATAGGGGGACTTGTGTTGGCGTATGGATTGTTTAGGGGATATAATGTGTTGAAAATTGAAAAAAACGAAAACAAGGACAATTGATTTCCTTCTTATACTTGGAGCAAGCTTGTTGCTGCTTAGCGCATGCCATCAGGAGGCGCCGATAGGAAAAGAACAAGTAGTTATTCCAACGGATACCATTTTTGTGGCTTCCGACTCTTCTCAGAAAGTCATTCTTACTTCACTTATAGAAGTCTACGAAGCACTGAATCCTTTACGTAAAGTCATTCCAATATTTGCCAGGGAAAAGCAATTGTATGAGTACATCCGTACAGACAAAGTTGATTTGATCTTTCGCTCTTATCTCTTAACAGAAAGCGAAAAGAAGGACATTGAAAAAAGAAAACTCAATCCTAAGATCCACCCCTTCTGGACCGATGGATTGGCGGTGATTGCAAGCAATGGCTTTCCCAAAGAGGAGTTGACCGAAGAAGAATTGACGGCAGTGTTGACGAATCGCTCTACAGCTTTTCATACCATTGTAGATAATTCCAACACCTCGACTTACGATTTGATTTTCGACAAATACGCCCTGGATAAAAAGCAGGTGAATGCTTATGCAGCGGGATCTGAAGACTCAGTGATCAGTGCCGTGAGGCAACATGACAATTATATAGGGCTCATCGGTTCTTCCTATTTTACCGTCGATAAAGAAGCCTTACCCAAAGGCATAAAGCTCCTGGGATTGATTCCAGCGGGCAAGCAAAAGGCCGAGTATCCGTTTCAGGATCAATTGTATAATGGTGTCTATCCATTGACCAGGCAAATCCACGGGATCAATGTCGGAGCCATGGACGGTTCTGGCTCAGCTTTTGCTTCGTTCGTTTTGTCTGAACGAGGACAAAGAATTATATTGAAGGCAGGTTTATTGCCGGCGAAGATTCCGCCTAGAACAATTGAATTGGTAACTGAATAATGATGAAGTACTGTTCATTTATAATAGTTTTAAATTTGCTTTCAATAGTTAGTTCTATGGGTCAGCATTCTGGAGGTTGTGAGCCTATTGACGATAATTATACTCCTGATACCAATATAGTTTATACTTACGTTGGCGTGTGGCCCCAATTTCCTGGTTGGCATGAAACAAGCGAATTCAAAACAAGGGATATTCGCTATTATAATTCAGCAAAGCCTACAGAAGAAGAAAGAAAGACTATGGTAATTGTAGGATTTACTGTAGAAAAGAATGGCACTTTAACCGATCCTAAAATTCTTAAATCTAATGCTCCTGAATTTGATGAAGATGCTATTAGAATAATTTCAAATATGCCCAAGTGGTTACCTGGTAAGAATAATGGTGTAGCTGTCAGATGCAGGTATAGAGTTACTATTATTTATCACCCATCTCAAAATAACCCATCAACGAAATAAATTAATGAACAATTCCATGAATAGATTACACATCAAACACTCTTTATTGTTTTTATTTGTTCTATTAGGAACATTAACATTAAACGCACAAGACGTAAAAAAAGGGAAGGACCTTATTGCCAAAGAACGTCTGAACGATGCTAAAGCCTTCTTCACCCAGCAATTAACCGCAGATCCAAAGAATGCTGCAGTGTATCAATTCTACATCGGTGAAGTATATTACGCGCAGGAAAAATACGACTCTGCAAAAATCCAATACAAATTAGCCATGACTACCGACGATAAGGAAGCCTTGAGCTATGCCGGTTTAGGGAAAATAGTCATCGGTAAAAATCAGGTAGAAGGGCAACAAAACTTTGAAAAAGCATTAAGCCTTGCTAACAAGAAAAGTGCTGAAGTATACAATGTCATTGCCGGCTATTACATCCAGACAGGCGATAAGAAGAATGCCGATGCGGCCATTGCTTTGCTGCAAACAGGTTTGAAAAACGATCCTAAAAACTTCTACACAAATATACTTGCCGGTGATGCTTACCTTATGAAGAATGATGGAAGCTATGCAGCCAGCTATTTCAATGCAGCGGCAAACATAGAGCCTAACAATCCTTTGACCAATTGGAGAAAAGGTAATTTGTATGCCAATGCGAGAAATTACAATGAAGCCATCAACAACTACAAAGAAGGTTTAGTAAAAGATCCTGAATTCGGTCCTTTGTACAGAGAAATAGGAGAGATCTACTACCGTTCTAAGCAATACAAAAAGGCCATTGAAAACTATCAGTTGTACTTGCAGAAAATAGACAATAACGATGACGCTCAGTTCCGTTATGCTTCTTTCCTTTATCTGACGCAGGATTACAAGACCGCCTTGTCTATCTTTGATCAATTGGAACAGAAAAAATTCAGCAATCCGATTTTGTACCGTTTGAAAGCATTCTGTTTGTATGAAACAGGCTCCTATGACAAAGGCTTAGAATACCTGAACAAATTCTTTGCGGTCACAGAGCCTGAAAACATATTAGCCATCGATTACGAATACCTGGCTAAATTCTACCTCAAAAAAGAAAACGATACGTTAGCTGTAAAAAACATTGAGTTTGCCGTATTGAGAGACAGTAGCAAAGCGATCTTATGGAATGATATGGGCATTTATTATTTTTCTAAAAATAACTATGAGAAATCCATTGATGCCTATAATAAAAAACTTGAAAAGATAAAAGCGGAAGATACCGATTACCTGAATGTTGGGAAAGCTTATTATTTCAATAAAAAATACAAAGAAGCCGATTCAGTGTTTACTTACCTGACGGTATCAAGACCTACGGCTCATATTGGTTTCTTGTATAGAGCAAGGAGTAATGCGTTCATAGATTCAGACTATAAAACAGGTCAAGCCAAGCCTTTTTATGAAAAAGTGATTGAATTGACCACAGTAGACGAAGTCAAATATAAAGATGCGCTCATTGAATCCTATCAGTACTTAGCGACTTATTACTTATATAAAAAGGATAAGGTCAATGCCGATATTTACTGGAACAAAGTATTAAAACTCGATCCGGCAAATAAGAAAGCGCAGGATGGTCTAAAAGTAAAGTAGTGGAAAAAGTCTCGGTGTAAATCGAGACTTTTTTTATGAATATTCGTTTGCTTATTAAAAAGGGATACCGTACTTTAAAAAATAGGAAATTAAGTTAAATACAATGGCAAAGGAAAATATACACAGAGCAATGGGAAGCCTGGCTTATTCAATAGCCATGGCAGACGGTGAAGTTCAGAACGAAGAAAAGGATACCATACTGAAGCTCGCTCAAAAAGA
>JAQZBV010000015.1 GCA_029237685.1 Cytophagaceae bacterium
CTGTATGCGCTAAAGAACCCAATACATCAAAAGGAGCCAGGAATAAATCCATTTCACGGTCTTTGCCAACGGTGAAGCGTTCTATTTCTTTATTGACTTCGGTGTCTTTTTGCCACAATTTCATAAAACTAGTTGTTAGTTGTTAGTTACTAGTTGTTAGTTGCTAATCAGGTTGTATTACTACAACTAATAACTAACAACTAACAACTCATTTATACTAATTCGGATAATATCTTAATGTATTTTTCAATCCCTTCCTCAATTTCCGTCACCCAGATAAACTCGTTAGCAGAGTGTGAGCGCCCCGAGTTTCCTGGCCCCATCTTTACAGAAGGCACAGGTACCAAAGCCTGATCAGAAGTAGTAGGAGAGCCGTATGGTTTTGCCCCTAACTTAATCGCAGCTTTCACGAGCTTGTGATCCGGATCAATGAAGGATGGTCTCAACCTCACAGAGCGAGCCACAACATCTGAATCAATATTTTCTTCGATGATGCGCAGTACATCTTCGTTGCGGTACATCTCTGTGATGCGCACGTCAATCGTGAAGGTACAGTTCTCCGGAACTACGTTATGCTGATAACCCGCGTTGATGATGGTGACCGACATTTTCATTGGTCCTAAATGAGGAGATACGTTTTCAAATTTATAGGTACGGATCCATTCAATGTCTTTCAATGCTTTGTAGATGGCATTGTCACCCTCTTCACGTGCTGCATGTCCTGCTTTGCCACGAGCGGTGCAATCCAAAACCATCAAACCTTTTTCAGCCACAGCGATGTCCATCAAAGTAGGTTCTCCTACGATGGCGAAATCGATTGGTCCTAATTCAGGATAAACCAATTCCAATCCATTAAAACCGGATATCTCTTCTTCCGCTGTTGCCGCGATAACAAAGTTATAGTTTAGGTTTTCTTTGTCGTAGAAATAAAGGAAGGTAGAGATCAAGGATACCAAGCATCCACCGGCATCATTGCTTCCTAAACCGAATAACTTACCATCCTTTACAAATGGATCGAATGGATCATTGGTATAACCCGGATTTGGATTTACCGTGTCGTGGTGTGAGTTTAATAAGATGGTAGGCTTCTTCGCGTCATAATGTTTGTTGAAGGCCCACACGTTATTTTTCAAACGGTGTGTCGGGACACCACGTTCGTTGATAAATGTATTGATGATCTCTGCTGTTTTATCTTCCTGCTTGCTGAATGATTCGGTGCGAATCAAATTCTTCAACAGTTCGATGGCATCTGATTTTAATTTCTGAATGTCCATAAAAATTATAGTTTATGCTAAGTCTGTTATTTTTTCAAGACAGTACCTAACTTTTTTTGTTCGTTAATGATCGCTAATAAATGATCTGCATGAGCGATGATCACTTCGTTGACTCCTTTGTTGATCGCATCGAAGGCATTGTCTAATTTAGGAATCATTCCTTTTGAAATGACACCTTCGCCTTTCAATTGACCATAGGTTTCTGGATTGATTTCATTGATGACTGAGTTTTTGTCTTCAAAATCTCTCAAGACGCCTTGCAATTCGAAGCAGTAAACTAAGCTCACTTTATACTGTTTGCTCATGGCACAAGCTATTTCAGAAGCCATGGTATCTGCATTGGTATTGAGTAAGCTGCCGTTTTCATCTACACTGAGTGGGGCAATAATGGGAGTGAAGCCTGCATTGATCAGTGTAGTCAATACAGCCGATTTTACTTCCTTGATATCTCCTACGAACCCATAGTCGATACCATTTTTGATGGGTCGCTTAGTGGCTTGAACCACGCCTCCATCTGCACCTGTCAGACCGATGGCATTACATTTTTTTGTCTGCAAAGAGGCCACAATGTTTTTGTTGATCAAACCACCGTAAACCATCGTTACTATCTTCAACGTCTCGGCATCTGTAATTCTTCTGCCGTCGACCATTTGAGCTTCAATGCCTAATCCTTTGCTGATTTCCGTGGCGATTTTACCGCCACCGTGAATCAGTATTTTATGTTTGTTGATCGCAGAGAAACTCGTTAAAAAAGATTTTAACGCTTCTTCGTTATCAATGATGTTGCCGCCTACTTTTATAACAACTAATTCTTCCATGTTATTTATTGAAATTGGTCTCCAGCATTTTTTTCAAAACCGCCTGAGCTGCACATACTCTGTTCGATGCTTCTTGTATCACCAGAGAATTAGGACCGTCTAGTATTTCATCTGACAATTCAATGCCACGGCGTACCGGCAAGCAGTGCATCACTTGTGCGTTATCAGTTAACTTTAATTTTTCATTCGTGATCATCCAGTGACTGTCCATGGATAATACTTTACCATAGTCTTCAAAGGAAGACCAGTTTTTAATGTAAATGTAATCCGCTCCGGCCAAGGCTTTGTCTTGATTGTATTCAATGGTCGCGTTACCGGTGAATTCTTTTGAGAGTTCGTACCCTTCAGGATGTGTGATGACAAACTCGACATCAGATTTTACCATCCATTCTGCAAACGAGTTGGCTACCGCTTGTGGCAGAGCTTTGATGTGAGGAGCCCATGTCAAGACTACTTTTGGCCGAGGTTTGGTTTTGGTTTCTTCAATTGTAACCAAATCTGCTAATGACTGCAAAGGGTGAAGCGTTGCACTTTCTAAACTTACAATGGGAACTCCTGCGTATTTTATAAACTTATTGAAGAAATCTTCTGAATAATCTTCGTGTTGATCTACTAGTCTTGGGAAAGAGCGGACACCTATGATGTCGCAATATTCGCCCATCACAGCTGCCGCTTCACGAATGTGTTCAACGGTATTATGGTTCATGATCACTCCATCTTGCGTTTCCAATGCCCAGCCCTCTTTGTCCATGTTCATCACCATCACATTCATGCCCAAGTTCAAGGCTGCTTTTTGTGTGCTGAGACGAGTACGTAAACTTGGATTCAAGAAAATTAATCCCAAGGTTTTATTCTTACCTAGTTCACTATGAGCGAAAGGGTTTTTCTTCAACTCCAACGCTTCGTTTACGAGTGCGGAGATATTAGATACATCTTTAACAGAAATGAAATTTTCCATTGGTTTGTTATTTTTTAATAATTTTCACTACAGGTGTAATATAGTATTGACAGACACGAGGTCTCTTATCTGCTGTTATTTTTACAATGTGTAATCCAAAAGGTGTTTCAACTATAAACAGGTCTCCTTTTTTTGCTTTGAAACAGGCGGCATTAAAGGCTTTGACCATGCTGCCTTCCTTGAACCAACCTAAATCTCCACCGGCGAATTCTGTTCCATCGTGTCCGTATTTTTTGGCTACGGTTTCGAAAGGAGCACCTTCTTTTATTTTAGTGAGCAGTGAATCAGCAATGTGTCTGTTTCGTTCTCTCTTGTTATAATCAGTACCTTCAAATAGAATGTGACTGGCTCTGATTTCAAAACAACTATCCACTTTGACTAACTTCAGGATGAACGTGTTTTTTTCTACATCCGCGTGTTCATTGAGCCAAGTATTAGATGTGAATGGACCGGTTACATCACCTACAGCAATATGCTTCAACGAATCGTACAAGTGAGCATCCAGGTAATAAGCAGATGAAATTTTATCTACCGAGTAGGCATGCTTACTGTGTGCTTGGCAAAACAAAGAGTCGTTCTTCGCGTATTTAAAATCGTGTTTTAATTTTACCCAATGGTCCAGCGTATCTATGTCCTGTGAAAAAGACATGTGACCGGTAAATAAGAGGATAAAAAATAAAACCAATTTATACATCTAGCTGATTAACGCTTTTGACAGCACTGTTTTGAAAGCTCCTAAGAACTGATCCAATTCTGCTTTGCCGATATTTAAAGCTGGAAGAATACGAATCGTGTTTTTATCTGAAGAAGAACCGGTAAACATTTTATGTTCCTCCAATAGTGCATTGCGTATACCAGCACAAGGAATCTCTAATTCTAATCCAACCATCAAACCACGACCACGCACTTCTTTTACTCCTTCAATGGTTTGACATGCCGCCATCAGGTAATCGCCCATAGCAGCAGCGTTAGCAATCAATTTGTCTTGCGCAATGACATCCAATACGGCAATCGCTGCAGCACAAGCTAAATGGTTACCACCGAATGTTGTTCCCAACAAACCATGTTTCGGTTTGATGTGCGGAGCAATTGCAATACCACCCACAGGGAAACCATTGCCCATGCCCTTTGCCATGGTGTAGATATCAGCACTTACACCAGCGAAATCATGCGAGTAAAATTTACCACTGCGACCGTAACCACATTGTACAGAGTCGGCAATGTATACAGCGTTGTTCTCATCACATAGTGTGCGGATTTTCTTTAAGAAAGATTCTGAAGCTAAATGCACGCCGCCTACACCTTGAATGCCTTCAATGATTACAGAAGAAATTTCTTCTTTCTTGAAAGCATTTTCCAAAGCTTGTTCATCGTTCCATGGAAGGATGATAGCATTTTCTGTTGCATTAACCGGAGCAACGATAGAGGCATTGTCTGTAACAGCGACTGCTAACGAAGTTCTTCCATGAAAACCTTTTTTGAAAGAGATGACTTTCTTCTTTCCATTATGAAAAGAAGCGAGTTTCAATGCGTTCTCATTGGCTTCTGCTCCGGAGTTACACAAGAACAGTTGGTAGTCGTCATGACCACAAAGCTTTCCTAATTTGTCCGCCAGTTCTTCTTGCAAAGAGATTTGAACGGAGTTGGAATAGAATCCTATTTTATTTAATTGATCAGAAATTTTCTGAACATAGTGAGGGTGTGAGTGACCTATAGAGATTACAGCGTGACCGCCATAAAGATCCAGGTATTGTACTCCGTTTTTGTCCCAAAGGTAAGATCCTTGAGCTTTTACGGGTTCGATATTGAAAAGTGGATATACATCAAAATTCTTCATAATAATATCTTAATTCTTAGTTACTAGTTGTTAGTTATTAGTTTTTGACTCGATTGTTAGTGCTTTACTAAAAACTTGTAACTAACAACTATCTAAAATGCATTTGCTTTAAGTTTCAATCCTGCTTTCTCATCTAGGCCAAACATAATGTTCATGTTTTGTACGGCTTGTCCGGATGCACCTTTCAATAAGTTATCAATGATGCTGATGATTAATAATGTGTCTTCGTGTTTTTCTACAAAGACCATCGCATTGTTTGTGTTGACCACTTGTTTAAGGTCTATGTTCTCCTGCGCAACATGTGTGAATGCCGCGTCTTTGTAATAATCCCTGTACAATTTTTCTGCTGCTTCCTGACTTAAATCAGATTTGATGTAAACAGAAGCAATGATACCACGGGTGAAATCACCACGGTAGGGGATGAAATTGATTTTCTTTTCGTGAGAGGATTGTAAGCTTTTCAAACTTTGTCCAATCTCTTTCAAATGTTGGTGGTTGAATGCTTTGTACACCGACATATTGCTGTTTCTCCAGCTGAAATGAGAAGTAGTACTCAAACTCTGACCTGCGCCGGTAGAACCTGTGATGGCAGAGATATGAATTTCATCGTTCAATAAATTCGCTTTCGCTAAAGGAAGCAAAGCCAATTGAATACAAGTTGCAAAGCAACCAGGATTGGCGATGTGTTGAGCTTTTGCTATTTTATCTTTTTGCAGTTCTGGTAAGCCGTATACAAAGTCATTGCCTGCTGCAGTCAAACGGAAATCATGACTCAAGTCGATGATCTTTGTTTTCAGCAATTGAGGATTGGCTTGTAAAAACTTCGCTGCATCGCCATGACCTAGGCAAAGGAAGATGACATCCGCATCTTCTTTTAATTGATCGGTGAATTTTACATCTGTGCTACCCAGAAGATCACTGTGCACTTTGTATAATGGATTTCCGGCATTGCTATTACTGTGTACAAAATAAATTTCGACATCCGGATGATTTACCAAAATGCGCAATAATTCGCCACCTGTATATCCTGCACCACCTACGACGCCAACTTTTATTTTTTCCATGATCTGAAATATTTCGTCCCTAAAGGGACTTGCTTCTGTATTTTAATTCATATGCTATAAGGCTGGTGTCCCTCCGGGACAAAGAGTATGACTGATTTTATAGTGCCTCCTAGCTCCTAGCTCGTACCTTATTTCTCACTATTTACTTTATGGTAAATCATCGTTTGATTACCGAATATTTTAGAGAAGCCTTTCACATCGTCACCAGACCAGGCATTGTTCATTTCTCCGTAGCTTCCGAATTTAGAAGACATCAAGTCGTGAGAAGATTCGATACCTACCACATGGAAACGGTAAGGAGCAAGGAAGACTTTCACTTTGCCGCTAACGTTCACCTGCGTTTCTGTTAAGAAGGTTTCAATGTTCCTCATGACAGGATCAAGGAATTGACCTTCGTGAACGAAGTTGCCGTACCAGCCGGACAATTGTTCTTTCCAGTACATTTGCCATTTGGTCAAGGTATGTTTCTCTAAGGTATGATGCGCCTTGATGATCACGATCGGAGCTGCCGCTTCAAAACCTACGCGTCCTTTGATACCGATGATGGTATCTCCAACGTGTATGTCACGACCAATGCCGTAAGGCGCCACGATCTTGTTCAATGCTTGTATTGCTTCAACCGGTTTCAGTTTTTTGCCATTGATGCCAACCAGTTCTCCTTTTTCGAAAGTCAGTTCTACTTCTTCTTCACCTGTTTTAGATACTTGCGTAGGGAAAGCAGATTCCGGCAAGTATTGGTCAGAAGTGAGTGTTTCTTTACCACCAACACTGGTTCCCCAAATACCTACGTTGATAGAGTATTGCGCTTTTGTCCAATCTCGAACTACACCTTTGGCTTTCAGGTATTCGATTTCGGCTTCTCTTGATAATTTTAAGTCACGGATCGGTGTGATGATTTCTACGTTAGGAATCAAGATGTTGAACACCATGTCAAAACGAACCTGGTCATTACCTGCGCCAGTACTGCCGTGTGCTACAGCGGTAGCACCGATTTTCTTGCAGTGTTCTGCAATGGCCAAGGCCTGGAATACACGTTCCGCACTTACAGAAAGAGGATAAGTGTTGTTTTTTAACACGTTACCGTAAACCAAAAACTTCACGCATTCTTCATAATACTTATCGATGATATCAAGTGTAGTATGTGATTTAACACCCAATTCATACGCTTTCTTTTCTATGTCCTTTAATTCTTCAGCACTGAAACCACCCGTATTGACAATGGCAGTATGTACTTCCAAACCTTTTTCGTCCGTTAAATATTTTACGCAGTAGGTTGTATCTAATCCTCCGCTGAATGCTAAAACAACTTTGTTACTCATTTCTATTGGTATTTTAATTTGAATAGTCTTTTAAATTCCAGGCTAAAGCCTTCTATTTTCTTTAGAGGTCTTAGCAATACTACATCTTTTATGCGTTGCAAACGATCCCAGATCTTGGACTTTTTGATGAAATCCCATTTCTTCTTATTCTTCTCCACTGGATCATACAGCATACCTGTACACAGACAAAGTTTACGATCTTTGCTTTGCAATATAGGGTAGTTGATGCAACTAGAACAGCCTTTCCAGAATTGCTCATCGTCGGTCAACTCGGTAAAGTGCACCGGACGGTAGCCCAATTCAGAGTTGATTTTCATCACTGCCGCACTCGTAGTCAAGCCGAAAAGCTTGGCATCCGGATATTTCTTGCGGGTATAGTTGAACGCCTTGATTTTTATTTTGGTTGCCAAGCCACTGTTTCTGAACTTTGGCGATACAATGAGCCCTGAATTGGATACATATTTCCCATGTCCCCATGTTTCCAGGTAGCAAAAGCCTGCAAAGTCACCGGATTTACTGGTTGCAATGATCGCTTTTCCCTCTTCCATCTTTTGACGGATGTAATCAGGGTTACGCTTTGCAATGCCTGTTCCTCTGGCTTTTGCGCTTTCTTCCATTTCTAAACAGATGGCTTCTGCCAAATGCTTGTGCCCTTCGTTGGCAACTTGAACTTTGAATTCTTCCATTCTTAAACCTGAAACACAGGTATAGATAGCAACAGAATAAATTAAATAAATAAATAGGGTTTTGGTATAGGGATACTAGCTCCGTAGGCTAGCACAATGGCTGTGCGGCCTAGGGCCTAGGTAAGAATCTGGGGATGATTCTTGACAAAAGAAAATATGTAGTGTTCACAGTCATTGAATAAATAGGGACGAATATAGCTTATTTATTGAGGAAAATTCAAGGCTCTACCTGCTTTATTTCAGATCTGGTTCAATTATTTTTAATGATTAATAGTAAAATGTTTGATGTTAATAGTAATACTATTAATTTAGTCTTTTAAAGCTGAGTTTATCCTTAAACTTAAACAAATTGTATAAGCTAGAATTAAACAAACATCTTTACTTAAAAGATCCCCAGGAAACGGAATTAGGTAGAAAGATCGTAGAGGAGGCCATCTTACTGATTGAAGACATCGGATTTGAACTTTTTACGTTCAAAAAGTTGGCTCAGCGCATCGATTCGGTGGAAGCTTCTATCTATCGTTATTTTGAGAACAAAACCAAGTTACTGATCTATCTGGTAGCTTACTACTGGCGATGGCTGGATTTTAAGGTTTCTTTCGCTACCAATAATCTACAGTCAGCCGAGGAAAAATTAAGACTTACGTTGAAATTTATTGTAGATCCCAGCTTAGAAAGCGGATTAAAGCCCAACCTGAACGAGATCATGCTGCATAGAATTGTAGCCAATGAATCATTGAAGTCTTTTTTTAACAAAGAGGTAGACCAGAATAATAAGGACGGTTTTTTTCTGGATTACAAACATTTTTGCGGAAGGATTGCCACTTTGATGTTAGAATTAAATCCGTCTTTCGCATATCCTAACGCATTGGCCAGTATGATTGTCGAAGCGGCCCATCATCAGATTTATTACGCGGAACATCTTCCCAAACTCACAAATCTGGATAGCCATGAAAAAATAAAATCATTAATAAACTTTTTAGAGTGTGTATTGTTCTCTGCATTAAAAAATAAGGGCGAATGAACTACGAAGAAATCATAGCAATACATCAGCTTTATATTGATCGGTATAAAGTCTCGGCTCATGTGAATCACATGAAGCATCGTGTTCAAGGCCTAAGCAGGTATGCTGACATTTCAATTGATAATTTCATTGATACATTGGTCGACTCTGGTAAAGAGGTTAAGTTGGCCTATCTAAGAAAGGCTATACCTCAGACAGAATTAGAAGAGGCTATCCTCAAAGAAAATTTGGCTTTAATCGTCTTCTTGCAAAAAGAAGGGAATGCATATCCTGTGTTCGTGTTTTCAGACGAGGGCAAATTGAACGTGAACAACGTATTACCTGATCAGCCGGCTATTTCTTCGTCCTGGACAGATGATATACTTCCTAACGTCATGAAAGATCAGGCTGGTCAATTCATAGTGGTATCAAGCTTTCCCTTGAATTTGTCGGATTCTCCTTTGGGTCCAGATAAAATGCCAACTATTCAATCCGTACTGGCGAGGTTCTACAACTTATTGGTATCAGAGAAAAGAGAGATAGGGCATTTGTACATCTATGCTTTTTTGAGTGGTTTTATCAGTTTGTCTCTGCCTCTTGGAATACAAAGCATCATCAATTTTGTATCGAGTGGTCAAATTACAACCTCTGTGGTTGTTTTGATCTCTCTCATCGTAATAGGCACATTGCTCAGCGGAGCCTTATCCATCATGCAATTATATTTGGTGGAATACATTCAAAAACGGGTCTTTGCAAAAACTGCCTTTGAATTCACCTATCGGATTCCGCGGTTGAAAATAGAAGCTTTGTTAAATGCTTATCCGCCGGAATTGATGAATCGTTTTTTTGATGTAGTGACACTTCAAAAAGGATTAGCTAAGATATTAATAGACTTTTCAGCGGCCGTCTTACAAATTATTTTCGGATTGATCTTACTTACATTGTATCATCCGATGTTTATCATGTTGGGCGGTTTGATCGTATTGATGATTGTATTGGTCATTAGGTTCACCAGTAATAAAGGCATTCAAACCAGTTTAAAAGAATCTAAATACAAGTACCAATTGGCGCATTGGTTGGAAGAAATGTCGAGAGCCATCAGTACATTTAAATTGGCGGGTTTCACCAATTTAGCGATGGATAAAACAGATGGTTTGTTGAGTAATTACCTCTATGCACGACGCCAGCATTTTAAAGTATTGGTTATCCAATATTCTGCTTTTACTATTTTTAAGACGCTCATGACGGCCGGTTTATTAATACTAGGCAGTTATCTCTTAATACAGAGAGAAATCAATTTGGGTCAATTTGTAGCTTCTGAAATCATTATCATTTTGATTATGAATGCCACGGAGAAAATCATCATGCAGTTGGAAACGGTGTATGATGTATTGACCAGCACAGAGAAGTTGGGGGTCATTTCAGACTTACCGCTGGAAGATCATCAAGGATCCATCAGCCTTTCTTCCGAAACTAAAACAGGTATACATGTATTGGTAAGAGACCTTTATTACCGATATCCTTCAGAGGAGCGAGATACCTTGCATGACGTGAGTTTTGAAGTCAAGGCTTCGGAGTCTTTATGTATTGCCGGTTATAAAAATTCCGGAAAGAAAACATTGATGAATGTTGTATTAGGCATTTTGCAGGAATACAAAGGGGTTGTAGCTTTCAACGGACTTTCATTCCGCGATGTCAATCGAAACAGTCTCATCAGTCATACCGGTGATAATATTTCTCAGGAAGATATTTTTGATGGCACCATTTTGGAAAATATCACTTTGGGACGCAGTCATATCAGCATAGAAGATGTAAGTTATGCCGTTGAAAAGTCGGGCCTGTCGGATTACATTTTATCCTTACCAGAGGGCTTGAACGAGCCATTAAAAAAGGGAATGATGAATATGCCCTCTGTATTGATGCACAAAATTATTTTTGCCAGAAACATTGTGCATAAACCAAGCCTACTGATTTTAGATGACGTCTTTGATGGCATTAAGAGGGAAGAAAAGAATAAGATTATGGATTTTATATTTGATCCGAAGCAAACTTGGACAATTATTATTTTATCGGATGATCAGGAAGTGATGAAGCGTTGCCACAGCCTTCTATTGATGAAAGCCGGTACTGTTATATACAATGGAGCTTACGATGAACAGCTTAATATTAATTTTGGAGAAATTTTGTAACCATGAATTACCATTCTGATCAACACGCCAGAGACCTGGATTCTGTGAAATTGCTCGTGACTCCGGGTTATACAAAGCTCTTGTCTTATTGGTTATTAGGCATCTTTATCTTATTTGTTATGATTTCTTTTTTGCCATGGACGCAGAACATCAACAGCACAGGTTTAGTGACTTCTTTCTTCCCTTCCGAAAGACCGCAAGGTATTGAAACCGTTATTGCAGGAAGAGTAGAGCAATGGTACATTCGTGAAGGTCAGCAAGTCAACAAAGGAGATACGATATTGCTGCTGTCAGAAGTAAAAGATAAATATTTTGATCCTAATCTTTTAAAGCGTACAAGCGAACAAATCGCTTCTAAAGAGGCGGCTCTTTCTTCCACGAAAGATAAGTCTGCTTCCTTACAAAAGCAGATTAAGGCCTTGCAGGAAGCCTTGCGATTGAATAAAGGACGGTATGAAAATAAGATCAAACAATCTGCATTGAAAGTGCAGTCAGATAGTATAGACTGCATTGCGGCAAAAAACGATTATGAGATTGCTAAAGTTCGTTTGAAACGCGACGAAGACTTGAAGGAGAAAGGATTAAAGTCGGAGGTAGAGCTTGAAGGCAGGAGGCTTAAACTTCAAGAATCAGTTGCTAAATTATTGTCTGCGGAAAACAAATGGGAGATCTCAAAAAATGATTGGGTCAACGCCATCATTGAAAGAAATGCCATTGAGTCGGAGTATATGGACAAAATTGCAAAGGCCGAATCGGAATTTAATTCTACCCTTACTTATTACTACACCACAGAAGGTGAAATTTCAAAGATGGTCAATGAACTGTCTAATCTGAGGATACGAAATGGCATGCATGCTGTACTGGCGCCGCAGGATGGATTCATCATTAAAACCATTAAATCAGGCATAGGGGAAACGCTAAAGGAAGGAGAACAGGTAGCTTCCATTATGCCGAGTCACATCCATAAAGCGGTGGAGTTGTACGTCAAAGCAATGGATGTTCCCTTGATCACATTGGGAACCAAAGTACGATTGCAATTTGACGGTTGGCCCTCCCTGGTATTTTCAGGTTGGCCGGACATGAGTTTTGGTACCTTTGGCGGTAAAGTTGCCGTGATTGACAGGCTCGATACAAAAGGCAAATACCGGATTTTAGTTGTTCCTGATGAAGAAGATCATCCATGGCCTCCCTCCGTTCAATTGGGTTCTGGCGTATACGGCTGGGCCATGTTAAGTGATGTACCCATCTTTTACGAATTGTGGCGTCAGCAAAATGGCTTCCCTCCTGACTTTGTTAGTAATTTGCAAAAGGAAAATATCAAAGACGCCTATGACATTCCTCAAAAGGAAAAGGCAAAAGAAAAAGAAGAGGAATAGTAATGTTGAGCAACGTAGATCACGTATTGTCATGAAGTATTTAAGCGCAATTGTATTTTCCTTTTGTTGGCTGTCCTCATTCTATTGTTCAGCGAACGATACACTCAAGGTGTTTACGATCAAAGATTTTTTGTATATCGTGGCTTCGAATCATCCTGTTGTCAGACAGTCTAACATGCTTACAGAGCAAGCCAGGCAAGAGGTACGTATGGCAAGAGGATTTTTCGATCCGAAGATTTCCTCTGTCTACTACGATAAGTTTTATGGCGGAAAGCACTATTACAGTAACTGGATGAATGAGCTCAGTGTTCCGCTTTATGTTGGAGATGTTAAAGTCGGCTATAACAAAAACGAAGGACCTTATGTGAGTTCTGAGAATTATACCGATGAAAGAGGTTTGACTTCTGTTGGTTATGTATTGCCTGTTGGTAATGGCTTGTTTACAGATGAACGAAGAACAGTACTGCGCCAGGCTCAGGTGATGCAACAATCTACAGAAGCAGATCGTGTGAAAATGATCAATAAACTTTTGTTGCAAGCGGTGAAAGACTATTGGGATTGGTATTATGCTTACCACCAATACCAAATCAACACCGAGAGTTTAGATTTGGTCAGGTTTCGTTTATCTGCCATTCGCGATCGTATAGAAGAAGGAGATTTGGCTTCTATAGATTCTATAGAAGCTCGGGTTCAGGAGCAATGGATCTATCAGGCCTGCAAGCAATCCGAACTGCTTTTTAAAAACGCAACCATTACCCTGTCAAACGCTTTGTGGGATCCTGAGGGCAATCCCATCATGGCTTATGATTTGATGCCGGTAGATTCTTTTCTTACAATCCATGCGATGATGCCAGATTCTTTAGATCAACTGGTGATGTATGCCAAGGCAAATCACCCGGACATTCGAAAGGCTGAGCTGAAAATCAATTACTTCGAACTCGAATACAGACTTGCCGTAGAGCGGCTTCGCCCGCAGCTGGATGTAGGCGCCTATTGGTTACAACCCGGCTTCTTTGAATCAGGAGATATCGGAAGGTCTAATTACCTTAGTGATAATCACATGCTGAAGGCTAATTTTTCTTATCCACTTTTTTTAAGAAAGGAAAGAGCAAAGTATAAGTTGGCGAAAGTAAAAACTTCATACGCCAGACTTGATTTACAACTCAGCAACAGGGAAGTCGAGAATCAGTTGCTATCTCAATATAATGAGCTGAATAATTACAGGGAGTTGTTAGTGACTCAGGAGCGACTCGTGTCTAATTTAGCCAAGATTCGGGAAGGGGAGCAAATACGCTACCTTATAGGGGAATCCACTCTTTTTGTCCTAAACCAGAGGGATCAATACCTCATCAAAGAGAGAATAAAGTACCAGGAATTGAAGGCGAAGTTTGCGAAAAGCCTCGTCACTCTCCACCGCTATTTTTGCCTGCTATTTACTATACATAAGGCCCAAACAGGTTATGAAGGTTTTAAAATTTGGAGGTACCTCCGTAGGATCAGTGGAGAACATCCGTAAGGTTGTGGAGATCCTGAAAACGTACAAGAAGAGGTACGTGGTTGTTTTTTCAGCCATGACAGGTGTTACCAATTCTTTGATTGAAGTAGGTAACAAGGCTGCTCAGACTGACAGTTCATATAAAAATTTGATTAGGGAGATTGAGCAAAAGCACATCAACGCTGTGAAATCTCTTCTTGATGCGAAGTCCCAAACTAAAGTTATTGCGCAGGTAAAAGTACACATCAACGAGTTGGAAGATTTGTTGCAAGGCGTGTTTTTATTAAAAGAGTTATCTCCTCGTACCCTTGATCTGGTGCAAAGTTTTGGAGAACGTTTGTCTTCTTATATCGTTGCTGAATACATGAAACAGGCGGGTATTAAAACCGTTCACCTGGATGCGCGAGAAGTAGTAAAAACAGACGATGGTTTTGGTTATGCTAAAGTGAATGTAAAGGTTACACATAAAAACATTCAAGCCTTTGTTGAAAATGCAAAAGGCAATGTAGTGACTACCGGTTTCATCGGCTCTACCGATAAAAATGAAACGACAACATTGGGTCGTGGAGGTTCAGACTATACCGCTTCGATCTTCGGTGCAGCGCTGGATGCAGAAGCGATCGAAATCTGGACAGATGTAGACGGCATGATGACCGCTGATCCAAGAAAAGTGAAATCCGCCTTTACATTGCCATCTATCTCTTATGTGGAAGCCATGGAAATGTCGCATTTCGGTGCGAAGGTCATTTACCCGCCGACATTGGCTCCGGCTTTTGCAAAGAAGATTCCGATCTGGATCAAAAATACATTCAATCCTACTTTCCCTGGTACTGTGATCACAGAGAAGTCTGCAGAAACAGACTACATGATCAAAGGGATTACTTCGATTGAAAACATTACGCTTGTCACTTTACAGGGCAGCGGCATGGTAGGGGTGGCAGGAGTTTCTGCTCGTTTATTCAGTGCCCTGGCTCGTTACAAAGTGAATGTAATCCTGATTACACAAGCTTCTTCTGAGCATTCCATCTGTCTGGTGGTAGATGGCAAAGAAGCTCAGAAAGCAAAAACGGCTATCGATGAAGAATTTGCTGTAGAAGTTCAGACTAAGAAAATCGAACCGGCCATCCTCCGCAATGAATTGGCAATACTCGCTATTGTAGGTGATAACATGCGCAAGACGCCTGGTATTTCTGCAAAGCTGTTCAATTCTATGGGTAAGAACAACGTCAATGTTGTGGCTATCGCTCAGGGTTCTTCGGAGTTGAATTTGTCCGTAGTGATTGAGAAAAACGATTTGTCTAAAGCCTTGAACGCTATTCACCAGTCGTTCTTCTTAGCAGATACTAAAACAGTCAACTTGTTTGTCGTTGGACTTGGTTTGATTGGCGCTACGTTGTTGAAGCAGATCCAGAAACAACAATCTTACTTGCAGAAAGAATTGCATTTGAAAATCAATGTGATTGGTTTGGCTAACACCAAGAAAATGTTGATTGCTGAAAACGGAATCTCTTTATCTTCTTATGCGACTAAAATCGATGACCAAGGAGTAAAGTCTAATTTGGCTACTTTCGTAGAAAAGATGAAAGCGTTGAACTTGCCGAACACTGTTTTTGTTGATAACACATCCAGCAAAGACGTAGTGGCCTTTTACGACGAGTTGTTGCAAAACAGAATCTCTATTGTAACACCGAACAAGCTTGCTAACTCCGGTCCATTTAAAAATTATACTAAGCTTCATCAAACCGCATTCAATTCGGGTGTGAAGTTTATGTATGAGACCAACGTAGGAGCAGGTCTTCCGGTGATCAATACCTTGAAAGATTTGAAATACAGCGGCGACCGTATCCTGACCATCGAAGGGATATTGTCTGGTACCTTATCTTATATCTTCAACACCTTCAAAGGCGATAAGAAGTTCAGCGATGTGGTGAAAGAAGCCAAAGAGAAAGGCTTCACCGAACCTGATCCAAGAGATGATTTGAACGGTATGGATGTAGCGCGTAAGATTTTAATTTTGGCCAGAGAAGCAGGTGCAGAATTAGAGTTTGACGAAGTAAAAGTTGAAAACATTTTGCCGGAATCTTGCCGCAAAGCGAAGACTGTAGACGCGTTCTTTGTGGAGTTGGAGAAGAACAACCATGTATTTGCCAAGCTGCGTGACGATGCCGATAAGAAAGGCAAAGTATTGCGTTTCATTGCGAAATACGATAATGGAAAAACAAGTGTAGGTCTGCAAAGTGTAGATGCGAATCATGCCTTTTACTCATTGTCAGGAAGCGACAACATGATTGCTTTCACTACAGAACGTTATAAAGAAAGACCTTTGGTGATCAAAGGCCCTGGTGCAGGAGCGGAAGTAACAGCAGCAGGAGTATTTGCTGAAATCATCAGCATCAGTAATTATCTAAAAGGTTAATCTCATGGCGGGATCGGATTCGATACGCGTGTTTGCACCGGCAACGGTGGCCAATGTTACCTGTGGTTTTGACGTGCTTGGATTTGCAGTCAATAATCCAGGCGATGAAATTGTGTTGCGTAAAACCAATACCGATAAAGTCGTGATCAAAGCGATCCACGGTGATGGTGGACGTTTGACGCTTGATCCGAATTTTAATACGGTGAGTATTCCGGTCATTAAGTATTTGGAAAAGTATGGCATCAAACAGGGATTAGAAATCGAATTGTTCAAGCACATGCCTTTAGGCAGCGGCTTAGGCTCCAGCGCAGCGAGTTCTGTTGCGGGTGTATTTGCCGTTGATAAATTATTGGGATTAAATAAAACCGTAGAAGAAATGCTTCCTTTCGCGATGGAAGGAGAGTTGATCGCCTGCGGTGCGGCGCATGCCGATAATGTAGCGCCTTGTTTATACGGAGGTTTTGTTTTGGTGAGAAGTTACAACCCATTAGAGATTGTGCGCATCAACACCCCGTTAGGCATGTATTGCAGTTTGGTGCATCCACATGTGGAAGTGCAAACTAAAGATGCCAGAAATGCTTTACCTAGAGAAATACCTTTGGGTACAGCCGTGACACAATGGGGTAATGTTGCGGGTCTGGTGGTTGGCTTGATGAAATCTGATTTTGGTTTGATTGGTCGTTCCATGCAAGACGTAGTGGCAGAGCCGGCGCGCGCTGGATTGATTCCGGGCTTTTACGCTGTGAAAGAAAGTGCATTGAATGCCGGTGCGATTGGAGCGGGAATTTCCGGTTCAGGTCCTTCTATCTTTGCATTGAGTGATTCATTGGATAAAGCCAATAAGATTGCAGAAGCAATGGCTGCGGCCTTTGCTAAAATAGGGATAGGTTCGGAAACCTATGTTTCAGAAGTAAATCACCAAGGACCTTTGGTGATCGGTTAGTAGCGTATTTAATACCTAATAAATAAATGAGATTATACAGTACAAAAAAATCAGTGCCTGAAGTTTCCTTAAAAGAAGCTTTGTTCAAAGGATTGCCTTCCGATAATGGATTATATATGCCATTGGAAATTCCAACCTTGCCGCAATCGTTTTTTGATACGATCGAAACTAAAAGTTTTGCGGAAATCGCATTTGAAGTTTCTAAAGCGTTGATCGGTGAGGATGTGCCAGAGAAAGATTTGAAGAAAATCATCGACGATGTCATTTCTTTTGATGCGCCTGTTGTAAAAGTGCAAGACAACATGTACGTATTGGAATTGTTTCACGGACCTTCTTTGGCCTTCAAAGATTTCGGTGCGCGTTTCATGTCGAGGTTGATGTCTTATTATTTAGCAAAAGACAAACAAGATATTAATATTCTGGTCGCTACTTCCGGTGATACGGGAGGTGCGGTGGCACAAGGTTTTTACAACATGCCTGGCATTCAGGTAACGATTCTTTATCCAAGCGGTAAAGTGAGTGATTTGCAAGAGAAGCAATTGACTACTTTAGGTGGTAACATTACCGCATTGGAAGTACAAGGTACGTTCGACGATTGTCAGCGCATGGTGAAAGAAGCATTCCTGGATGAAGAGTTGAATGCGAAATTCAATTTGAGTTCTGCCAATTCCATCAACATCAGCCGCTTGATCCCTCAGTCTTTCTATTATTTCTATGCGTATGCGCAAGTGAAAAAATTGGGTAAAGAGGTGGTGTTCAGTGTACCGAGCGGAAACTTCGGAAATCTATGCGGAGGCTTGATCGCGAAACGCATGGGATTGCCGATCGCTCATTTTGTAGCGACAACGAATGCCAACAATGTCATTCCTGATTACCTGGCTTCCGGTGTTTTCAATCCTAGACCATCTGTGAGAACCATCTCCAATGCGATGGATGTTGGGAATCCTAGTAACTATCAGCGGTTGGTGGCATTTTACAATGAAGATGTGAAAGCGATTCGTGCGGACATCACCGGTAAATATTTTACCGATGAGCAGACAGAAGAAATCATCAAGAAAGTATACGATGCCACGGGTTATGTCTTAGATCCACATACTGCTGTGGCATACCTGGGATTGCGTGCTTACATGTACGAAAATTCGAACAAAGACGTGACGGGTATTTTCTTATCGACAGCGCATCCCGCTAAGTTTATAGAAGTAGTGAATGATGTGATCGGAAAGAATATTGAAATCCCTGAAAGTTTACAAGCTGCCGGGAAATTAAAGAAAGTTTCTATTCCGATGGGCAATCAGTTTAAAGATTTGAAAACTTACCTCTTAAAATAAGGGGTATTGATACAAGGAAAAGCCCGCAAATTGGATTTGCGGGCTTTTTTTATGTGTACTTTGAAAATAAATGGTGTAAAATCTTTTACTCTTTTCCATTTTTTTATAAATTATGTAGGTAGAATACAAATTATAATCAGTATGCAAACAGGTGTAATAAAATTCTTTAATGAATCAAAAGGGTATGGTTTTGTTTTAGAAGATGGTACTAATAAAGAATACTTCGTACATGTGTCAGGATTGAAAGGTCCTGTTACGAAAGATGACAAAGTGAGCTTTGAAGTGACAGAAGGTAAAAAAGGATTAAATGCGGTAGGGGTTACGAAAATATAACGTAAACTTTTTCGTTGTACTCAAAAGGTCTTGTCCTGTATGGTGGTTGCCATGCAGGACAAGACCTTTTGACATTTTATAGGTCTACTTGTTGCGATTTACCGTATATACTACAAGTGTTTAGTAAGATGATCCGATCAATTAAAAATATTTATTTCATTAAAAAACTTAGTATGACACCATTGACTCTTAAAATCCGACAGACTCTATTCTCCTTGACATTTTTTGTTTTCATGTCTTTTACGGTTAAGGCACAAGACTGCCAGACCTTGATCTGGTCCGATGAGTTTGATCAATCTACGCTTGATTTGGGCAGTTGGCAGTACGACATTGGCAATGGCACCGGTGGCTGGGGAAATAATGAAAAGCAATATTATACCGACAGGACCGATAATATAAAGTTGGAGGATGGGAAATTGGTCATTACCGCGAAAGCGGAGACTTATGGAGGGCAGAATTATACTTCCGCGAAGATCACTTCCGCTGGTAAGCGTTATTTTTTGTATGGCCGCATGGAAGCCAGTATAAAACTTCCGAGAACACAAGGCATGTGGCCGGCGTTTTGGATGATGCCGCAAAATTCTTTCTATGGCGGATGGCCGCGCAGTGGAGAAATTGATATCATGGAAATGAGAGGAAGCAATGTGTACTCTTCTCATGGTACCATCCATTTAGGTCCGGATTATGCAAACCGAAGGTATATAGAAGGAACGTATTCCGGATTAGATGATTTATCTGATGACTTTCATACCTATGCGGTAGAGTGGAAAGAGGATACCATCAGCTGGTATGTAGACGATGTGAATTTTCATAATGTGTCGAGAACATCCGTGGCACCTAGTGACTGGCCGTTTGATAAGGAATTCTTTCTGATCTTTAACCTGGCAATAGGAGGATGGTTTGGCGGCGATCCAAACGGTACTACGGTTTTTCCTCAAACGATGGAAGTGAATTATGTAAGGGTATACAGTAATCCCAATACGTTACATATTTCCGGAGCGACAAAAGCTATAGCCGGGCAAACGTATCAGTATACCGTGACGAACGGCACTGCTGATTCCTATACCTGGACATTGCCTGCCGGTGCTACGCTTGTTAGCGGGCAGGGAAACGATACGATCAATGTCTTGTGGGGAAATACCGGTGGCGAGATTGAGCTTGAGGTAACGCGAGGTGTTTGCGGGAGCTCTACTTTTTATAAAACGGTAAACATCATACCTAATGGTTGTGATGTTTATTTTAATGATTTTGAAACAAATGTGTTATTGTCTTATTCTCCTACCACAACCGGCATTCAATACGATGCTTCATCCGGTAATCCTGGAGTAAATAGTGTCAACAATTCTTCAACCGTTGCACTTTACAAAAGAAATCCGGGTGATCAATACGATGTGCTCAAGTATGATGTAAATTTTTTACCTACTTCAGTAGATTACGAAAATGGCAACAATGCCTTGTATATGGATGTATATACTGGAGCTCCTGTTGGTACGGAGATTCTTTGGCAGTTTGAGAATAAAGCGAAAGCCGGTTTGGCTTACCCTTCCGGACGCAGGGCGGTCTTCAGGGGTGTAACTACCGTTCAGAACCAATGGCAAAGAATAAAGTTTAGTCTACAAAACAGGCCGGATCTGGGTACCTCACCCACTGCTATTGATCAGTTTACCATTTTGTTCCGTCCGAACTCCTATACATCGGATACTTATTACATCGATAACCTGATGAGAAGAGATGTGTTAAATTGTGGAGTGTTGACTTCGGTAGAAAATGCCATGGAACAAAATTTTATGGTAAGTCCAAATCCGGCGCACGATCGCGTGGATATTACCATGAGAGCTATGCCTTCTGGAAAGACGGAAATTGTTATTATGGATGTGTTGGGATCAGAACGCATGAGACGGACGTATGAGGTCAGTGCTGCTTCACAAATAGAATCGATCGATATTACCTCATTGTCTCCGGGGCTTTATATTGTTTATGTCAGACAGGAAAATGCTACCATCGCTTCGAGGAAAGTGATCGTACAGTAAGCGAATTTTTGGAATCGAACAAAATCCTTATCATTGAATCAGCGCCTTATTTCATCAGAATAAGGCGCTGATTTGTTTTATAGGGTTGTTTTATAGCGCTTTACCTGTTATTAAAATACAATGCTTGCATTGTATTTTAATAACAGGTATATTTGGTAGAAAATAAAATGATCCCCTTTTTAATTTTTCATGCATGAACCCTTTTTATAAAGTCACATTTATTTTTCTCCTGGTCTCCTTTTCCTGCTGCAGTTGCGCCACCATTTTTAATGGCACAAAGCAACGCATTGCCATTGATTCCAAACCGCAAGGCGCAACGGTAAAGATCAAGGGTCAAGTGATCGGTACTACGCCCTTGTCTGTCAAGCAACCCACCAAGAAACCGTTGACTCTTGTTTTTTCTTATGAAGGGTATGAAGACAGAGCCTATCTATTGGACCACAAGTACGAATGGCGCTGGCTTTTACTGGATGTGCCGTTTACGTTTCCTTATGTCAATGTCCCTTTTGCCATCGATGTGATTACCCAATCGCCTTATCGTTTTGTTCAGAAAAAGGTGATGATGAATTTCGACAGTGTTTACAGCCCCCTTATTTCTATAGCTATTGATTCATCAGAAGTATATAAACGCAGGCTACTTGATCAGCAGATCTTGCAGACGCAAAGAGAAATGGAGGCATTGAAAAGAAAGGAAAGAATAATATTTGCAGAGGAGGAGAGAAATAGAAAATTAATAAGTAGACAAGATAAGATTCGCTTCCAACAGATGCAGGATTCTGCAGCCTCTGAAATCAACCGTCGCAGTTACGATTCTAGCCGTGTGCATAATTATAGAAATACAATGCGCTTTAAAAATTCAGTAACGATGGAATTAACGAGTTTGTTGAGCGGTGAATCTCGTTTGGAGTACCACCGCAACATTTACAAAGGGATTAGCCTGGGTATAGAATTGGGTTATAAACCTGCTAAATATGGGAAGAATACATATACTAACCAACGCGAGTGGATCAAGGATGGTCCTGGGAAAGAGATAATGTTGATGCCTTTCACTGAAAGCTATTATGTAGGGCTAGCTACAAAAATACCTGTGTTTAGTTTGGGAAGAGGGCAATACTATTTTTCTCTAGTTGGCTTTATCAGAAATTCTTCTTACGATCATGCGACTATTTCTTGGGAGGAGGGAAAAGACAGGAGAAATTATTATAGTGGTGTAAGCTATAAAGATTCGGTAGGTGTAGATCAAAATAGCCAGGGATTAAAATTTTTATTTGGGTATAGAAAAATTCTAGTCCTTGGGAAAATAGGTTTAGAATTCGATGCCTATTCAGGCTTTGGTTGTAGAAATGTAACGACTGAATTGTTTCATTACGAAAAAAAGACAACTCGCAGTTATTATTATAACACGCCGCCGACAGTAATAACAAACGAAGCAGAGAAAACAGTACAATTTGTTCTTACCGTCCAAATGGGGGTAAAAGTTGGTATACGGTTTTAATTTTATTTCGAACAGTGTTTATCGATCAGCTCCTGAACTTCTGTTCCGTAGAACGTTGCGAATTTTAATTCCTTTGCACGCATCAAATCCAGGCAAGCATCTTCTTTTCTTTTTAACTCTAAATAAATGAGTGCACGATTTCTAAACGCATAACTGTTGGACGGATCCAGTCTTATGGATTGCAAAATGTCAGTAAAGGCGCCGTCTGTATCGTTCATTTTGAATTTTGCATAGCCTCTGTTGTTATAAGCAAAACTGGATTCCGGCATTTCTTTAATCGCTAAATCGAATTCTGGAATGGCTTCTTCATACCTTTCTAACGTGGAATAACCCAATCCGATATTATTGTGGATCATTGGAGCGTTAGGATTGATTGCAAATGCTTTTTTCAAATCGGCGATGCCGGATTCGTATTGTTTTATCCAGAAGAGTTTGATGATGCCCCGGTTGTTGTATGCATCCCATGCCAGCGTATCTTTACTGATGACTTGGTCTAATATTTTTACTGCCTCTTCCACTTTACCTGTTACTTCGTACAAACTGGCTTTTAATAGTAAGGCGCTGGAATTATCCGGTGCAAGAGCAAGTGCTTTTTCGCAATCTTTGCTTGCTTTATCCATGTCACCCATCTTATAAAAACATTCTCCTCGCCCGTGATAGTATTTGGCTTCCGTAGGCTTCATCTTGATAGCCTTGTCAAAGTCTTCTATCGCTTCTGAAAAGTATTGCATGTCCATGGATTTGATAGATCCAATTTCATAATAGGCATCCGACATAGAAGGATCTAATTTTTGAGCCAGGTAGAAATCTCTCAAGGCTTCTTTTGTTTTATCTTGGCTCTCCAGAAAGAGCGCTCTGTTAAAATAATAGGTAGCATTCGTGCGGTCTAATTTAATGGCTTCATTGTAATAATGCAGAATCAGACTGGAATCTTCTATGCGTCCTCTTCTCTGGTAGGCAGCAGCCATTCCATTGTTAAATAGATGTTCGTCCGGAGCTAGTGCCAGCGCTTTTTGTTCGTCAGTGACTGCCTGATTAAAATCGCGCAGGTAAGAGTGAATGATGCTTCGGTTATGGTAATAAGAGGGATTTGAAGAGTCTTCCTGAATCGCCTTATTGATGTACAACAAGGCTTTTTCATACTCATTTTTATCCAGGTACTTATTGGATTTATTCATCTGTGTTATTCCAGAAAGACAGACGAGCAGTGTAAAAAAAAATTTTCTCATGAGTATTTTAAAAAGGGATAGACTATAATGTGGTAGCAAAACTCAAGTCTTGTTCTTCCATACACTTGAAATGTTTTTTAGGACAACGGTTGTATCCTATTTTAGAACAAGGTCTGCAGGATAAGTTTTTTCTTTCGACGACGTGATGATGAGTTTGGTAAGGATACATGCCGAATTCGGGAATGGTATTTCCCCAGATGCTCCAGATTTCTTTTTTGAAAGCCGCTGCAATGTGCATCAACCCTGTATCGTGTGACACCACCGATTTAGCTTGTTTAACAATGGAGGCGGATTGGTTGAGGTTAAAAGCCCCGCAGCCTTGAAAAATATCTTTGCGATCGGGTAGTGCAGCCATGATCTGTTCGGCAGTTTCCGCATCTTCTTTTCCTCCCAGAAGAATCATTGGAGAAGGAATGTTTTTGCAGAGTTCAATCAGTTTGTGTAATGGCAGCCGCTTCGTGGCATGCTGAGCGCCGATGGCAATGGCCACATAGTTTCCCGCTTTGAAATCACCGGAGCTGCTGAGTATCACATTGTCTTTTTCCGGAATGAAATAATCCAACCCTTCGTTATCATTTTCTATGCCGAGTGAAGCGGCTGTTTTTAAATAACGATCCACAATATGTATGGCAGGAAGGCGGTTGATTTTGAATTGAACCATCAACCATTTTTGAATATTCAGTTTGTCGAAACTATAGGCGGGCGCCTTCAGTTTATTCTTGACTCTTAACGTTCTTAAGTTTTTATGAAGGTCGATGATGTAATCGAATTTTTCTTTTTGGAGTTCCTTAGTGAGTTCAGAAATGCTGTTTTTTAAAATATGCACCTTATCAATATAAGGATTGCTGGCTACAATAGTTCTGTAACTTTCTTTGGTGCAAAAATGCACTTCGTAGTCGAGTTGTTTTTTTATACAACGCACGACCGGTGTAGTCAATACAATATCGCCTATAGAGGAAAAACGGATGATCAGAACCTTCTTCAAATGCCTTATTTTTTCTTTTCGGTAAAATATGTTTTAATCTCTTCCAGTGTCAGGGTGTTGAAGGTGTTTTGTACCAACAAGCCTCCTTTTCTAGCGGAGATGACACCGTAGTGTGTATCCAATACACCGGCCTGTTCATGCGCATCGGGGTTGATGCTGATGAGTACCCCTTTGTCCTGTGCATAATCCAGAAAGCGCCAGTCGATGTCGAGACGGTGTGGATTGGCATTCAGCTCGATGATCACTTTATTGGCGGCGCAAGCGTCAATGATCTTATACGTATCCAGCGGGTAGCCTTCTCGGCGAAGCAATAAACGGCCGGTCATATGACCCAACATGGTTGTGTACGGATTTTCAATGGCTTTGATCAAACGCGACATAGCCTTTTCTTCGTCCATTTTTAAATTCGAATGAACGGAAGCTACCACGTAGTCAAATTGCTTGAGCAATTCGTCAGGATAATCCAGCGCCCCGTCATTCAGAATATCAGATTCTATTCCTTTGAAGATAACAAAGGGAGCTAACTTTTTATTCAACTCATCGATTTCCGCAAACTGTTGCAAGACGCGATCCTCTTTTAAACCGTTGGCATAGAAGGCGGTTTGTGAATGGTCTGCTATGCCAAAATACTTCCAGCCTTCTGTGATGCAGGCATGCGCCATTTCTGCCAGGGTATGAATGCCGTCGCTGTAGGTGCTGTGGTTATGAAAAATTCCTTGCAGGTCTTTGTAGGTCAGTAGCTGTTCAATTTTATTTTCTTTGGCCAATTCCCATTCGGCATAACCTACACGGCACTCTGCCGGAATGAGGGCTACACCTGCTGTTTGGTACAGTTCTTTTTCTGTTTGTGTGGCATGTTTAACACAAATGTCAAGAAACGTTTCCTTATCCGACACGGCGTGGCGCAAGTGTCCGTTTTCAGAAGAGAACAACACGCGTTGAGATTCAAATGCATGAGGAACAGCAGTGCGTATGGTCAAGGGTATACCGGTAGTTTTTTCCAATCCGCGCAAGGTGAAAGGTGTACTTTCTGCCGGTGTCCAATCTGCTTCTAGTTTTGCTTGAATAGTTCCTAATGTTTTCACCGCATCAGCTGTAGCTACGATGAAATCTAAGGAATTGACAATCTCCGCTTGTTGGTATAATTCGCCGCACCAACTGATCGGTGTATCCGGTGAAATGGTTTTTAAAGCGATCAACAACTCACTGCCTTTTTGTTGCGCATCCGGAATGAGCAACTTTTTACTTTGCTCGTGTTGAAACAGAATCGCCTTTCGCAGGTTTTCTTGTGTTTTTTCTCCGAAGCCTTTTTGATTGGCGATTTGGTTGTTGTTGCAGGCTTCCAGCAATTGTGCCGTGCTTTCAATGCCCAGTTCTTTCCAGAGCGTACGGATTTTCTTCGCGCCAATGCCAGGAAGGTCAAATAGTTCGAGTAGTCCCGCTGGCGTATTTTCTAATAAGGCATTGAGTTCTGATAAACTACCTGTTGCAACAATCTCACGGATTTTTTTTCCCATGCTGGCGCCGATGCCTTGTAGGGCAGACAAGTCTTCGTCTGACAAATCTTCTATAGCATAAGGCGTTTTGTCGATGGCAATAGCAGCGTTTTGATAAGCGCGTATTTTAAACGTGTTTTCCTCGTGCAGCTCCATGACGGATGCTGTGAGTTTGAGAACATGAAGGACGGTGTTGTTGCTTGACATTTTGTGTTGGGGTGTAGGGTAAAAGTAAGAAGATTTTTCGGAAAATAGTGGTCAGTGGTCAGTTGTCAGTGGACAGAAATTTTTGTTGGGTTTATGTCTAGCCTTCATCCAAATTTAATCGTTTGATGCTTTAGAGAATGCATGTTTTTATCGAACTGTCTTGCCCCTAAATCCCCTAAAGGGGACTTTATTTTATTATCAATGATGAGCTACAGGGCTCTTGTCCCTAGCGGGATAAAACGTGAATAGAATATTTTGATCAAGCATGAACATGCCTGTCCCTATAGGGACAAGAGCCCCTGTAGAAAAATGGAGGTGTGTTATATGTAAGTCCCCTTTAGGGGATTTAGGGGCAAGACAGTTAGTGTTTACCACTCCTTTTGTCTTACATAGTTTTGCGTTAGGGATTGAGCGGAAAGCCCGAAGTGCGGTGGGTTTTGCGGGAAGGCGGACTTGGAGCGAAAGCCCGGCCCGCAGGGAAACGCCCAAATTCAGAAACAGAAACAGAGTGGAGAAACAGTGAAAAGTCTATGCTTCTTCTTACCTTTAAACCCAAAATCACACTCTCTATGAACTACTGGCTCATCAAATCCGAACCCTTTGTGTATTCCTTCGATCAGTTGATGAAAGATAAAAAGACTTTTTGGGAAGGAGTGAGGAACTACCAGGCGAGAAACAACCTGAGAGCCATGAAAAAAGGCGATTTGATGTTGTTTTACCACAGCAACGAAGGGAAAGAAGTCGTAGGAATTGCGAAAGTGGTGGGTGAAGCTTACCAGGATCCAACTACGGACGATACCAATTGGGTGGTGGTGGACGTAGCTCCGGTGAAGAAATTGAAGAACCCCGTGACATTGGCCATGGTCAAGGCCGATAAACGCCTGGCTCAAATGTCTTTGGTAACCTCGATGCGTTTGTCCGTGCAGCCGGTGAAAAGGGAAGAATTTGACCTGATTTTGGAACTGGCGGGGGAACAATAATTGTCCCCAATGTTTCTATACTCACTAGGTTTTTCTATTTTTGTAAGATTTGATTAGGATTACGCAATAGAGAGCCTGGAATAAAGCCTCTTCGTATTCTAAAAGACGAATGATTCAAATGATACGCATTGTCTAAAGAGTAATTTAGGTTTAAAGAACATGTCAAAGCGTTCCATTCTCGATAACGAACTTTTACAAATAACCCTCGACAGGCTGTGTCAGCAATTGATCGAGAATCACGATCAATTTGAAGAATCTGTCATCCTTGCCATTCAACCCCGAGGCGTGATTGTAGGAGAAAGAATCAAATCTATTTTAGAGAAAAGTTTAAAGAAAAAAGTAGCTTTCGGGCATCTTGATGTGACCTTTCACCGGGATGACTTCAGACGCAAGGAAGCACCTTTGAAAGCGAATGCTACGATTGTGCCTTTCATCATTGAAGACAAGCGGGTGATCTTGGTAGATGATGTCTTGTATACCGGTCGTACCGTGCGTGCTGCGCTGGATGCCATGATTGCTTTCGGGCGTCCGAAGGATGTGGAGTTGCTGGCATTGGTAGATCGTAAGTTTAGCCGCGATCTTCCGATTGAGGCACAATATGTAGGCAGAGAAGTGATCTGCCTGGACAGCGAACATGTGCAGGTTGATTTGCATGAAGAGAGCAAAGGCGAAGATAAAATTTGGTTAGTCACAAACAACGATAAAAAGTAAATGCAAAGTCAACTCAGCGTTAAGCATTTATTAGGAATAAAAGAACTCAAGAAAGAGGACATACAACTTATTTTCGAAACGGCGGATCAGTTCAAACAGGTGCTGAACCGTCCGATCAAAAAAGTCCCTTCCCTTCGAGACATTACCATTGCCAACGTTTTTTTCGAGAATTCTACACGGACACGTTTATCCTTCGAACTGGCAGAAAAAAGATTATCGGCCGATGTGGTCAATTTCTCTTCCTCTTCGAGTTCGGTAAAAAAAGGGGAAACCTTATTGGATACCGTCAATAACATCCTGGCCATGAAAGTGGACATGGTCGTATTGCGTCATTCTAGTGTGGGAGCGGCGCATTTTCTGGCCAGAAATGTAGATGCCAACATCATCAATGCCGGTGATGGTACGCATGAACACCCTACACAAGCCTTATTGGATACCTTCTCTATCCGAGAAAAATTAGGAGAGGTAGCCGGTAAAAAAGTATGTATTTTCGGTGATATCCTGCATTCCCGTGTGGCCTTGTCCAATATTTTTGCCCTGCAAAAATTAGGAGCAGAAGTCATGGTATGCGGTCCTAATACCCTAATTCCTAAATACCTGGGCGAGCTGGGGGTGAAAATCGAGTACGACCTGAAGAAAGCCCTGCAGTGGTGTGATGTGGCCAATGTGCTGCGCATCCAGCTGGAAAGGCAAACCATTAAGTATTTCCCTTCTCTGAGGGAGTATTCATTGTACTATGGAATCAATAAGGAGTTATTGGATTCCTTGAACAAAGAAATTGTGATCATGCATCCGGGGCCCATCAACAGAGGGGTAGAGTTGAGCAGTGATGTGGCCGATTCCCACCATTCGATTATTCTGGATCAGGTAGAAAACGGGGTGGCAGTGCGCATGGCCGTTCTTTACCTGCTGGCTGGAAAACAGGGGCAGTAGTTCCGTTCCGATAGCTATCGGAACGGAATTAGATCTAAAAATTTACTTTTTAACCACTTATTTAATATACTTGTTAAGGATGATTCCGTATATAAAGAATAGTAGTATGAAATACATTGTATTCCTGTTTGTAGCGTTATTTATCGCGACGGCTTCGTGTGCCAGGATGCGGGAAAAAAAGGCTGAGAAACACCAACCTTTTGGCCCGCATAAAAACAAAAAGCCTCATCACGGGCATCCGCAGGATCACAATCACAATCATCCTCATTAATTATCATTCACCATTAAAAAATCTCATATGAAATCTCTCCTCGCTTTAACATTCGCTGTTTTGCTTCTGGCTGCTTCTTGCACAGCTCCATCAGGTCACAGAAGCCAGTCATGGCATCCTTCTTCTCCTAAAAAAGCCAAGCAAGGTCATAACAGGTAGAACGTAGATGCTGTTCTAAACAGGTATAAATCACAAATTCTAAATCCTAAGTTCCAAATAAAATTCAACGACCAAATTTCAAAATTAATGATTGTAGCTCAGTTTTGAATTTGATGATTGAAGCTTCTTTGGGATTTGGGATTTGTTTTTTTGCGATTTAAAAGAATAAAATTAGCATGCAAAAATTAATCATTGCGATAGACGGTTATTCTGCCTGCGGTAAAAGTACCACAGCAAAATTACTTGCCTCTAAATTGGGGTATTTATACATCGATACCGGTGCCATGTACAGGGCTGCGACCCTGTATTTTTTGCAGCATTACATCAACCTTACCGACCCTAAAGCTGTAACAGGCGCATTGGAAAAAATTACCGTTACTTTTCATTTCAACGAAAAGAAAAAAGCATCCGATACCTACCTCAACGGGTTGAATGTAGAAGATGAAATCCGCACGATGAAAATATCTGATCATGTGAGTGAAGTGAGTGCCTTGGTTGCCGTGAGAAAACACATGGTAGCTTTGCAGCGCAAAATGGGTAAGAAGAAAGGTATCGTGATGGATGGAAGGGATATCGGTACCGCTGTGTTTCCGGAAGCTGAATTGAAAATATTCATGACGGCCGATATTCACATCAGGGCCTACCGCCGTCAGCAGGAGTTGTTAGGAAGAAAGCAAGTCGTCGATTTAGATGATATTATAGAAAATATAACCAAAAGGGATTACCTGGACACCACGAGAGAAGAAGGTCCCCTGGTTAAAGCGACAGATGCGATCATCATTGATACGTCTTACGTGACGATTGAAGAGCAGGTAGATGCCATCATGAACATGACAGTCAGTAAAATGATTGAAATTACCTTTCCGATAGAGAACGTATAAGCGGAGTTCGTTGTTTAATTAAAAGATTATTAAGAGAGAACTGAAAACTGAAAACAGAAAACTGATAAAATTTAAATTAAGATTCAGTTTTCAGTTTTCAGTTTTCAGTTCTCAGTTCTCAGTTTTCAAATTATGTCCAAGGCCTTACAAACTACAATTGACAAAAACTCCGGCTATTGCTTCGGTGTAGAGTTCGCTATACAGATGGCTGAAGACGAAATGGCTACGGGCGAGCCTTTGTATTGCCTGGGTGACATCGTACACAATGCCATGGAAGTAGAGCGCCTTTCAAAAAAAGGATTGAAAGTCATAGACCGCGCGCAGTTGGAGGAGTTGTCAGATTGCAAAGTATTGATCCGTGCACATGGTGAACCTCCTGAGACGTATGCTTTAGCCTTGAAGAATAATATTGAATTGGTGGATGCTTCTTGTCCGGTAGTTCTAAAATTGCAGAACAGAGTCAAGAATAGTTTTGACGATGTAGAAACTAAAGGTGGCCAGATCATCATTTACGGTCAGCAAGGACATGCCGAAGTGATAGGCTTGACAGGACAGACCAATGAAAAAGCGATTGTTGTCACGACGGAAGAGGACCTTGAGGCCATTGATTTTTCTAAGCCGGTGTCTTTTTACAGCCAGACTACCAAAAGCACCAAAGGTTTCTATAAAATGAAAGCTTTGATTGAAGAACGGATTCAGGCTCAGAAGGGAAGTGTTGAATCCTTTGATGCCAACGATTCTATTTGTCGTCAGGTGTCGAACCGTGAACCGCAATTGCAAAAGTTTTCTCATCAGAACGATGTCATCATTTTCGTAAGCGGAAAAAAGAGTTCGAATGGAAAAGCGCTGTACGGTGTTTGTAAATTGGAAAACGACAGAAGTTATTTTGTTGAGAATGAAAAGGAAATTTCCGAGGACTGGTTCAAAGCCGGTGATCGTGTAGGTATATGCGGCGCTACCTCAACGCCCATGTGGCTGATGCAACAAGTAGAAGATCATATTAAATCATTGTAGGGATGGGAAAAGAGAATAAATTGTGGAAGAACGTTTTAAGGTATTTTTTACAAGGGCTGATTGTTATTGCTCCATTTGCTATTACATTATACATTATCGTTGCCTTGTTTCAATGGCTCGATAATGTAGTGCCAAGATTGTTTCAGATTAATCTATATCCAGGTGTGGGTATAGTGATCGTAGTCTCTTTCATTTTGGTATTGGGCTATATCGCTTCCAATTTCCTGACCAAGTCTTTGATTACTATTTTTGAGAGTTCGATTAAACGCATCCCATTAGTTAACCTGTTGTATTCTTCTACCAAAGATGTGATGGATGCCTTTGTAGGAGAGAAGAAAAAATTTGATCATCCTGTATTGGTGAAAGTAGATGCGCAATTGAGTTTTTACCGCATTGGATTTATTACCAGAGAAGATCTTTTAGATATAGAATTGAAAGAACATACCGCTGTTTATTTTCCTCACTCTTATAATATCTCCGGTAATTTATTTTTTGTTCCGACCAAGGATATCCAACACCTGAAGATCTCCAGTGCGGAAGCCATGAAGTTTGTGGTGTCTGGCGGCGTGGCGGGGATGCATAAATAAGTGGTCAGTTGTCAGTAGACAGTGATCAGTTAATTTTTGCATAATATGTTTAGGCAGCTAAATATTTAGTGAAAGTAGACTATCAATTTTTTATATACGCCAGCAATCCCAGGCTATTACTAGTTGTTCATTGATTAGAATAATAACTGACCACTGACCACCGATCACTGACCACTCGCCGTACATTATGTTAATGTTAACAGATTGATCTTAGTATTAACTTTACGTTAACCGCGATCCAGTGTCATAACATTACCTTAACAGTCTGGTAAAGTTCCTGTAATACCGCATGTGTAGTTTTGTTCCCAACAAGGTAACACTCTATTTCACACATGTACAAAATCTTCTTAAGCTTATTGGTATTCCTACAGGTGGCAGCGTACGCCCAAACAGGAACGTTAAAAGGAATCGCATCGGATTCCACAAACTCTGAAGCCCTAATTGGTGCCGTAGTGTCAGTCGTTGACAACAACGCCATTGGTGGTGTGACAGACATTGACGGATCGTTCGTCATTTCCAACATTCCTGCGGGAACGTATGATTTCAAAATTTCTTATTTAGGATACGTAGACAAGGTCCTTACAGGCGTCACGATCAACGCAGGTCAGACCACTGATTTGGGAGCCATTACGATGGCGGAAGAAGGTTCGGGACATGCTACAGTAACCGTAATCGGTACTCGAGTGACGAATTCTGAACAAGCAGTAGTTACTGAAGTAAAGGAGAGTGAGCAGGTCGTGACTGCTGTATCTGCTGAGCAAATCAGTAAATCACAGGACCGTGATGCGGCGCAGGTAATGCAGCGTGTGCCGGGAGTGACACTGATCCAGAACCGTTTCGTCATGGTCAGGGGATTGAACCAGCGTTACAATTCCGTATTATTAAATGGAGCTGTTGCACCAAGTTCTGAATCGGATTCCAGAGCTTTTTCCTTTGATATCATTCCAAGTGCCATGCTGGATCGTTTGCTGATCTATAAATCGGGTTCAGCTGAAATGCCTGGTGATTTCGCGGGTTCTGTCATTAAGGTATACACAAGAAACACCACTTCTGAAAATCAAACGTTGTTTAACTTAACAGGCGGATACCGTCTGGGTACAACGTTTAACCAGATGGAATCTCAGCGCAGGTATGCTGCCGATGGCTTCGGCTTCGGAGGACCGGCACGCGGCATGCCGAATGGTTTCCCTGCCAAAGTACCAGACATTACGAATACCCAGACACAAAATGAAGTGAATACATTGTCTAAAAGTTATGACAACGACTGGAGACAACACAGCTTCACCGTGATGCCTGACTTGAGAGCAGGATTGCTTGTAGCTAGAAAATTCACGCTGGGTTCTGTCAAAGTAAGCTCTATTAATAATCTTACCTATAGCAATACCTGGCTGACGCAAGTTCAGAAGCGTAATTTTTACTGGAACTATAACTTTACCGATTATACCAGTGATGTACGTTGGCACAACGAAGATACCGTGTACAACAACGATGTGCGCTTAAGCTTATTGAGCAACTGGGCTTTTGTCATCAACCCGAAACACAAGATTGAATTTAGAAACATGTTTTCTAAAATGTCATCCATTGAAGATACCAAACGTAAGGGGTATAGCAATGAGCAGCAAAGTGATTATTATTTTACCTCTCTCAGGTACCAGACCAATACGATTTACACCACGCAGTTGCAGGGAACACATGAAGTAAACAATGACATCACCAAACTGTCCTGGTTGGCCGGATATTCCTACATCACGCGTAAAGAGCCAAACTGGAGAAGGTATTCTTATCAGAGACAATTGGGGACGGATGACGCGTATTTGCTTACGCTTAACAATACTGCATCCGCTACCAATAACGCACGATTCAGTACGGACATGAAAGAATCTTCTTTCACCGGAGGTATTGACCTGGAACATGGATTTAAAAAAGAACTTGATTCGTCCAATTTTGTGGTGCGTGTCGGTGTGTTTGCTGACATAAAATCCAGAACGTATGCCGCGCGCTGGATGTCCTATTCCATTGCGTCGGGTCAGTACAACATGCAGGAATTGGAGTCCAAACCGATTTACGAAGCGTTGAGTGATCAGTACATCAATTCTCCGTTTGGATTGGTGTTGAAAGAAGGTACGCGTTCTTCCGATACTTATGATGCGAATTCGCAGCTGATGGCGGGTTATGCAGGCTTCACCTGGAAATTTTTACAGTCATTTAATTTGAGTGCAGGTCTACGTGTGGAATCGTTTAACCAGACGCTGACCAGTGCGGTAGATAATGTACCGGTGAAAGTGGATACCTCTTACATCAGTCCATTGCCGTCGTTGAACCTGGCTTATAATTTCAATCCTAAATTCCTGATCCGCGGAGCTTACTTCCGTTCTGTGAACCGTCCAGAATTTAGAGAACTGGCACCGTTCCCCTTTTATGATTTTACCATACAAGTGGACAGAGTGGGAAATCCTGATTTGAAAATCACAGACATTGACAACTACGACCTGCGTCTGGAATATTACCCAGGTGACGGAGAGATGATCGCAGTAGGAGCATTTTATAAAGACTTTACAAATCCGATTGAAACATACCTGGTTCCGGCTGGGTCCAACTTCTTGTTTGTGCCTGGTAATGCGGCGAAAGCAAATTCTTATGGAGTGGAAGTGGAGATCAGAAAATCGTTGAATGGTCTTACAGCAAGTACCTTCCTGGATCGCTTCTCGATTTTGTTTAACGGATCGTTGATCAAAAGTCAGATCAAATTATCAGCTGATGCGCCGGGTAATTTGGACCGCGACAGACCTATGCAAGGACAAGCACCTTGGATTATTAATACAGGCTTGTATTATTTCGACGACAACAAAGGCATCAATATCAGTTTGCTGTACAACGTGTTTGGTCCAAGAATTATTTCTGTAGGAGATTCTCAGACGCCAAGCTGGTACGAAATGCCTCGACAAATGCTGGATCTGACCGTATCCAAAGACATCAACGAAAAAGTAAGTTTCCGTTTTGGTATCAGTGATATCCTGAACTCCAAGATCAGAATTATGGAGGATGGAAATTTTGACGAGAAACTGAATAATAAAACTTCAGACAAAGAGATTCTGACAACCAATAACGGCCAATATTTCACGCTGGGTGTCAACATCAAATTGTAGAAACTTAGTGGCTATGTTAAGGTTCTTTAACAGCACGGTAACATTCGCTTAATAAGGGCAGGTTACTTTTGTCAAAACTAGAAGTTAAACCAATTAATTTAAATAGAACAAAAATGAAACACTTATTGAAATCAGTGCTGGTTCTTGCCCTTGCGGGATTGACCATTGTAGCTTGTAAGAAAAAAGAAGATGATCCAGCTCCTTCAAGCTCAGAAGCGACATTGGAAGGAAATATCACATCTAACATGACTTTAGATGCTTCTAAAACATACATGATCAAAGGTAAAGTGTATGTTCAGGATGGCGTTACATTGACGATCCCTGCAGGTACTATATTGAAAGGTCAAAAATCAAGTCTTGGAACATTGATCATCAACCGTGGTGCAAAACTGATGGCAGAAGGAACAGCTTCTAATCCAATTGTTTTCACATCTGAGGCAGGTGCTGGTTTCCGTGACCGTGGCGACTGGGGTGGCATCGTAATGTTGGGCCGTGGTAAACAAAATAAAGTTTTAGCTAGTCCTTTTAACGTTGCCATTGAAGGGATCACTGCTTCAGGAACAGAGAATGGAACATACGGTGCAGGTACAGGTACACTAGACGATGCTAACAATGCTGGTTCTTTGAAATTCGTACGTATCGAGTACGCTGGTGTAGTATTATCTGACAACAACGAGTTGAACTCATTGACACTAGGTGCGGTAGGTAGCGGATCAACATTTGAAAACATCCAAGTTTCTTATGCGAACGACGATGCGATTGAGTGCTTCGGTGGTTCTGCCAACTTCAAATATGTGGTCATCGTTTCTACAAATGATGATGACTTGGATACTGATCAGGGATACACAGGCGCTATGCAGTATGGTTTAGTGATTCGTGATCCGAGAACTGCTGATTTCTCTGGTGCCCGCGTATGGGAATCTTCATCTGCAGGTGTTGATGTAGCTCCTGTTTCTAAGCCTTTATTCTCAAACTTTACAGTGCTTGGTCCGTTGGTATACAATAACAACTCGGTTGCTGCTAGTTCTTCAGGACTTGATGCGGATTACAGAGCGGCTGTTGAATTTAACTCTGGCTCAGAAGTGGAAGTACACAATTCTATCATCCTGGGTTTTGCAGATCAAATCAACCCAGCAACTGCAGGTGGTAAAGTTCAAAATTGTGTGTTTGGCTTTAATGGTGGCGACCTGGCATTAACGGGTGTAACAGGTTGTGTAGTGGATTCATTGGAAAACCTTTACGGATCTGATTTCGCAGCATACCGTTTGGGAGCTAATGCAACTACTGAAGTAGGTGCTCCAACGAATAACGTAGCGTTGAGAACTAACGCGGTATTGGGTTGGACAACTCCTGCTCCTTTATTGAACTCTTCAAGCACCTATAAAGCTGGTGCTCCAAATGTAAGTGGTGCTAGCTCTTTCTTCGCCAACGAAGCTTACTACGGTGCGTTCGGTACTGCTGCAAACTCTGGCTGGAACTGGACTTCTGGTTGGTTGGAGTTCGATCCAAACAATGAAGCTTATTAATCATAAAAATAATTATATTTGAATATTAAAAGTCTGCTTCTTCAGGGAGCAGACTTTTAGTCGTTATAAGGAATGGTAGAAATAAATAGGTGTATGAATAGTGTACAAAAAATAACAGGAATGATCGTAGGGTTGATTTTTTTTACTTCATGTTCAAATAAAACAGATCCTAAAGAATACTTTGAGAACGAACAGCAGAAAAAGAATGAGCTTTCTTTGATTGCGCCGTACGTATTAAAAATGCCGGAAAGAACAGATCAGACGGCATGGTACGAAAGTGATTCGATGAAAGCGTTGCATCAGAAATTACTGAATCATAACAAGGCAGAGATCCAAGCCTATTATATTGATCCGAAAGACAGCGTTCGCTTTTACCTTGTCAACATGCGCGATTGGTCCAGTTTACATGAGCGTTATAAGTTGTATGGTGGCATGTATGTAAAAAAGAATGGGGCCATCGATTCACTGACCGAACTCTTTATTACCCCCAGACTACAGAAGGAAGAAGTAGAGGAGAAGGGTAAGAAATTGTTTGATCAGATCATTTCCGAACGGAACATAGGCCCTTTTTATGAGAATAAGGAATATGTAGAATGGCCATACAAAGGATTGCTTTATGACGTGAAAAAGAAGCAATGGATCATGACACCGGAAAATGAAATGTACTTCCTGGAGCAGGTGGAAGACAGTGTCAAAATTGCGAATCTTAAGCGCACTGAAGAAATGAAAGACAGTACGAGAAGAGCGAACAGTATACAGAACATCAGATAGCCCCACGTAATAATAACGTAACATTCAGTTTATGTTGTGGTAACAGCATTTAGCGTAATTCGTATTCAGTTCGACTGAAATTTTTTTTGTTACCTTTTGTTAACGGATACCGAAGAAGTCGGTATCCGTTTTTATGAAAAAAATTTTCCAACACATATTCTTTCCTTAACATTCACCGCCTCTTCTTTATCTTAAGATGAAAGCTTGTTTACACGAGTATAACACTGCACCGGGATATTTGCCTAATCAAAAAATCAATCCCGGTTATGAAAAGATTTTACACAACATTAATGATGGCATGTGCTGTAGCCTCGGCTCAGGCACAAACTGATGGGTTTCTATTTGACGTAGAAATCGATGTCAATTACGCGCAGAAATCTGTGCATGTTCCTGCTTCTCCTTTTGAATCACAAGTTTTGTTTATCGGTGGAGTAGACAACGTGCAAACAGTAGATGCAAACGGCGAACCTAACGGAGAAGCAACGGCCAAGCAATGGCATGACTTCATCGGTTTTACACCCGACAATTCCGGATCAGGGGATTTGGGATGGGTAACGATAAATCACGAAATGATCGCTGCTGACGCTAAAATTGGCGATGGCGGAGGAATGACTGTGTTCAAAGTAAGAAAAGCTGTAGATGGCACACTGGAAGTAGTTACGCAAACTTTGGCTGATGGCCGTACCGGTGAATTTTTTAACGTGGATTTCAAAAACACTACCGGTGAAACCGGTATGAACTGCGGCGGGATCGTGGGTCCTGACGGTCGTATCTGGACGGCTGAAGAATGGTACCAGGGAAGCAACGCGGCCATCTCCGGCGGTGTTACAGACCTGAACGATTTTACGATTGGTACTACGACTCCTAATGGCTTTCCTGGCTTTAACGGAACAACCATTGCTAAATTCCAAAACTTTAACTGGATGACGGAAATTGATCCGAAAGAAGCGAAAGCCATTAGAAAGCAGTACAACTGGGGAAAAGCTGGTTATGAAGGTGGTGCCATTGCCGATGACGGTACGGTATACTTAGGTGAAGACGGTACTCCAGGCTTGTTCACTAAATTCGTTCCTGCAAATGCCTCAGCACTTCCTATCGATTATACGCAAGGTCAATTGTATGTGTACAAGCACGATGCTACAGGTCCTCAAGGCCCATGGGTTGCTGTAGACAATACAGACCTTGACAACATGTTGAACCTATCTTATGCGGCTGGCGCTTCCAATACCGTTTCTTCTGCCCTGGCCCCTTCTATCTTTGATCGTTTGGAGTGGGTAGCTATCAATAAGAATACAGGTAAAGTATATATTACAGAAACAGGCGTTGATGGATTAAACCTTACTACTCCCGTATCCGAAGGTTTCGTAATAGATCCTCACTTTGTAACGGCTTACAAAAACTTTTATAAACAAAAGTTCGGTGCAGAGTTTCCTGGTACCGATGCTGCCGCATTGGATTCTGTCAGAACAGGCAAATTCAACGATTACTATGGTCGTGTATTGGAATATGACCCAGCAACAGGCGTGGTAAAAAGCTTCCTGGAAGGCGGTCCGTACTTCTCTGCTTCTCCATCTTCTGCTGCTTATCCTGAAAAACACTTAACAAATCCTGATGGTTTAGCTTTCCTGTATGTGAATGGAAAAACCTTCATGGTGATAGAAGAAGATTTGAACGGAAGAACCTTTGGACGTATGCCTGCTGAATTTTCAGGCGGTAACCAAACGGTATGTGAAATGTTTTTGCTGGACATGTCTATTGAAAGCCCTACCGTCGATGATTTAGTAAAAATAGCAGCTTGTGCTCCTGGTGGAGAAATTACAGGATTGGCTGTGATGGACGATGGAAATACTATCTTGTTTAATAATCAACATCCTGATACAGGAAACGATTATCCTTACAACAACTCTGTGACCGTAGCGGTGACCGGCTTCAAACAAGCTGTGGTGACTGGATTGTTTGACCGTCCGAAATTTGATGACGATGATAAATTCAGCATCTGGCCAAACCCTGCCTCAAGAGAATTGAAATTGAATAAAGTGACGGATGTAGCCATCTACGACAACACCGGCATGAGAATAAGCGTGAGCAGAAACACTGATGTTATAGATATTTCTATGTTAAGATCTGGTATCTATTACATTCAAAACGCAGAAGGCCTTACAAAAAAGTTAGTGGTCGAATAAATACTATTTTTTCATCTTGGAATGGCCCGGCAGGTTTTTACCTGCCGGGTTTTGTGTGTTATAATTAAGAATAAATGATATGTGTGTCAGAAAGATTTCTTTGGGAATGAGTGTATGTATGTTTATCGTAGTGGCGGCTTTATTCTCTTTTCAAACGGCTATGCCTTCAGATAAAGCCTACCCGGCTTACTTGAAACAGCTGGATGAATTTACACAGGCAGTGACAGATTTTCGATCGGTCGTTTCTGTGGCAAAAAAACATAACAGGAAAGAACAACTAAAGTTTCAACAGCGTTACCTGCAACTTCGCGAAAAATATGCCACAGTGGAATGGTTGTTTGAATACATGGATCCGGAAGCCAGCAAGAACTACATCAACGGAGCGCCCTTGCCTCACTTGCTGTTTAATTCTGCCAACCTGGAAGTCGTAGAGCCGGAAGGCTTGCAATGCATCGATGAATTGGTTTTTGCGCCGGCTGAGGAGTTTGATCCGCAGGCATTGAATTTGTTAGCACAGTCGTTGGAAACAAAGATGAAAGAATACACGGTGTTGCAGCGGCACAGCCAGGCTTCAGTTCGCATGATGATAGAAGCCATGCGGTTTCAGCTCATTAAAATATTTACGTTAAAAATTACCGGTTTTGATACACCCGGTTCTCTGAATGGTTTGAAGGATGCGGCTGCCAGTCTTTCCGCCATGAATACTTACCTCATGCATTACGATCCCCTCATCAGCAAACATACCAAAGTAGGGAGTGCCTTGGTGCATGCTGAATTTAAAAAAGCAGAGGCTTACCTGCGTACACATCCGGATTTCGACTCGTTTGACCGGATCTATTTTTACCGCCAACATGTGTCAGTCTTGTATGAAATGCTCTACCACATCCAAGCACAGTCCGGCGTAGAGTTTTACGATGAAGTGATCAAAACACCCACGACGTTTAATTACCGCTCGAAGAATATTTTCGCAGCTGATTTTTTAAACCGTTCCGCTTATCAGAACATTCCTGCTGCGTTGCAACAAAATAAGTCTTTATCAGCACTGGGAGAATTGTTGTTTTTTGATCCGGTACTTTCAGATAATGGTCTGCGAAGCTGTGCATCGTGTCATCATCCGGACATGGCCTTTTCAGACGGCAAGGCGAAAAGCATAGCCACCGATTTTAACGGCACCGTCAAACGCAATGCACCCGGATTAATCAATGCGGTATTCTCAGATCGGTTCTTCTACGATTTACGCACCAATAGTTTGGAAGATCAGATCGACCACGTTGTGTCTTCCGATCATGAGTTTCATTCTTCATTTATTATGATTGAACAACGATTGAGTTTAAGCACAGAATACATAGACTTGTTTAAAAATGCTTTTCCTATGCTAGGAAAAAATCCCATCAACAAGTATTCCATCTCTACTGCTATTTCAAGCTATGTCGGTTCTTTGGTTGCTTTTGATTCCCCTTTCGATCGTTACATGCGCAAAGAGACGGAGACCCTTTCACCAGAGGTGTTGCATGGCGCCAATCTTTTTTTGGGCAAAGCTAAATGTGGTACCTGTCATTTTGCTCCACTCTTCAATGGCATGGTGCCGCCTTACTACAAAGAAAACGAATCTGAAGTGCTCGGCGTCACGACCATCGATGATTTTCTGCATCCTGCTTTAGACGATGATTTGGGACGATCCAAAGGACAGTTGAAAGAGCAGGCGGACATCTACAACCATTCCTTCAAAACGCCTACGGTGAGAAATGTAGCCTTCACTGCACCCTACATGCACAATGGGGCTTACAAAGACCTCGCTACGGTTGTTTCCTTTTACAATGCCGGCGGTGGCAAAGGCCTGGGCTTGGACATTCCCAATCAGACCTTGCCCGAAGATTCGCTGGGACTGAGCGAAGTGGAGATGAAAGCGCTGGTGAGCTTTATGCAGTCGCTGTCAGATACGACCGGCTTAAACAAAAGACCGGCTCGTTTACCCCGCATGGATAAGCAGGAAAAATTCAATACAAGGTTGATAGGAGGAGAGTATTGATGAGGACTCGTACGTTTGTATTACTATGGTTTATTACGTCTTCTGTTGTGGCGCAGGAGTGGCCTACGTTGCAACAGAGGTATCGGTTAAAACGCATCTCTTCTGTCCCTGTTTTAGAAAAAAAGCAGCCCGAGTATTATATCTATTATTTTTTTTCGCCGGAGTGCCCTTTGTGCATCAACTATAGCATTGCGGTGAAAGAATGGGAGGATAGCCTGAACATACAAACGGTGGTGATCCTTCCTGGCAAACAAGTAAAGAAGTTACGCGAAGAGTATATGACAAAATATTTAAGCGATCAACAGGTATATCAGGATGCGACCTACAGATTCAGCCAACACCTGCAGGTCACCGTTACGCCGGAGGTCGTATTGACAGATGCCAAAGGAGCGGTATTGTATAAAGGCCTGATCGACGATTGGGTGACTGCGCTTGGCGTTTATAAGAAAAAAGCCGAGCATTATTATTTGCGAGAAGCTATAGCCGCTTGCCGCAATGGAGAGCAGTATACCAAAGAGACTTCGCCTATTGGTTGTTTTATAGTTGTACCCAACACCACACGATGAGCATACAAAGAAAAAGCTGGATAATCCTTTTATGTTTGCTCGCAGGCCTATCCTCACAGGCTCAGCAAGTCATTTCATATCATGAGCACATTGCGCCCATCATCCTACACAATTGTACACCTTGTCATCGCGATCAAGGCGGTGCGCCCTTTGCACTGACAACTTACGATGAAGTAGCACGGCGCGGTCCCTTTATTCAATACGTCACAGAGAAAGGCAACATGCCCCCCTGGAAACCGAATCCGGAGTACCGGCACTTTGTCGGTGAAAAAGTATTGAGCAAAGAAGAGTTGCAGCTGATCGTTTCCTGGGTTGAACAAGGAATGCCGAAAGGGAAACGAAAGCCGAAGAAGAAACCATTGGTGCTGCTTCCTGCCGAGCCTTTGCCCGATATGGTGTTGAAGATGAAAGCACCGGTGCGCATACCCGGTAACAATCAGTCGACTTACATCTGTTATAAAATTCCATACGAATTACCTGCTGATACATTTGGTGCAGCGATTCGTTTTGTGCCTGGAAATAAGCAACTCGCGCACCATGCCAGTTGTCAGCTGTTTGCTTTGGCTGAAGGAGCAGATCCTGTTTCGTCGCCTGATTTTTTTTATTACACCGATTCAACACGTATAGACGATGCGCATGATTTTTCTTTTTTCAACATGGTGGGGAAAGACGGTCGCTACCCGGAAGAAACGCTTCACTTCGGCTGGCTGCCCGGCAGTTCAGTGCAAGAGTACGGGAAAGGAATCGGATACCGCATTCCCAGGAAAGGCGTATTGTTGATCCGCAACTACCACTACGGCCCTACACCCATAGCGCAGGAGGATCAAGCGGAAGTGCATTTTTTCTTTGCCAAAGAAAAAGTATCGCGTATGATTCAGTTTGCCGCCTTCAAACCGAAGCGCCTATTTTCCGACTCTACGGAATGGAAGATTCCGGCAGACTCTATGGTGGAGCATTGGGTGAAGGTGAAGTTCCACGACCGCATTTCACTGATCGCCATCAATCCGCACATGCATTTGCTGGGGCGTTATGTGAAAGTTTACGTTGTGACTCCTTCTCAGGACACCATACCTTTGATTGAGATCAAAGATTGGGATTTCAACTGGCAGGATTTTTACCGTTTTCAAACGATGGTGGATATTCCCAAAGGTTCAATTTTATATGCCAAGGGAATTTTCGACAATACTGCGGCCAATATAAGAAATCCTTTTCGACCGCCCCAGCCCGTCTACTTTGAGCGTGGGATGGACGATACAGATGAAATGCTTAGGTTGGTCTTGTTGTATTTGCCTTACAAGGAAGGAGATGAAACGTTGAGTTTGGAGTAAGACCGGTACGTGTCTCCAAACGAGGTGTTGAGAAGGTGATCTATTTAGTAGGTATTTCATTGCCGGAGCGACTATATTTTAATGGCTGTTTATTGAAATATAAGAAGGGCACTGACTATATTTGGTCTTTCTTTTTCACCCATTCATCCACTTTCCCATTCATGGCTAAATCAAATTCTAGAATAGCTATTCTCGGTGCATTGGCATCCAACATCGCCATCGCCATTGTTAAATTTATTGCCGCCGGTATTACAGGGAGTTCCGCAATGATCTCCGAAGGAATTCACTCGTTGGTAGACAGCGCCAATACGGCTTTGTTATTATTCGGTTTGAAAAGAAGCAACCGTGCGCCTGATCCGAAGCATCCTTTTGGTTATGGAAAGGAATTGTATTTCTGGACATTGGTGGTGGCAACTTCCTTGTTCGCGATCGGAGGAGGAATGTCGATCTATGAAGGGATCGAACACATGAAACATCCGGAACCCTTAACAGATCCTTTCTGGAATTATATCGTACTGGCTTGTGGATTGGTGTTCAGCACTTTTTCTTTTGTCATCGCTTACAAAGAGTTTAAGAAAAGCAACGAAGGGAAGTCTGTGTGGCGTGCGATTCAAGACAGCAAAGATCCGGGTACCTTCGCCATTTTATTTGAAGATACAGCAGATATTTTGGGTATGTTAGTTGCTTTTCTTGGTGTGTATTTCGGACATGCCTTAGACAATCCTTACATCGACGGAGCGGCTTCGATTATGATCGGCTTGATACTCTGTGCGACATCCTTTATGTTGGCCTATGAAACGAAAGGCTTACTCATCGGTGAATCGGCGGATCCCGAAGTGCTGAAACAAATTTCTGAGTTAGTGATGGCAGATCCTGCGGTAGAATATTCCAAACCTCCATTGACGATGCACATCGGAGCGACGAATATCTTATTGGCCTTAGGCATTAGTTTTGAAAAAAATCTAACCGCAGAACAAGTAGCGGAAGCCATCGATCGCCTGGAAGTCACCATTCGCAAACAGTATCCGGATGTACAGCGCATTTATATTGAAGCGAAGTCGATTGCTTATTTTGCTGAAAGCAAATAGTTGTTAGTTGTTAGTTATTAGTTGTTAGTTCGGCTATTATAACGAAAGAATAAATAATAAAGGATTAAATAAAAGAAAGCCTTCTGCTTAACAGAAGGCTTTCTTTTTATCTGTTAATTATTAAAACTAACAACTAACAACTAAATCGTTTTCGCAATCGCATACCACACCGCCAGCGTGAAAGCCGACAGCGGTATCCCAAACCCGATCATCATGCTGCTGAGTCTTGGTTTCAGACCGTGTGCTGCGGAAACAATGGTCGCGGTGATCATGGAAGGCATGGCGGCTTCCATCAGGCAAACTTCCACTACTTTTCCTTTCCCTTCCAGGAGTACAACATAGAGCAGGTAAATCAGGGCAGGCGTCAGAATGAGTTTGTAGAGCAAACCTAAACCTAAGAATTCCCAGTGCTGACTGTGGCGCTCGAATTTTAATTGCAGCCCTACGGATACCAAGGCAATGGGTGTGACCAATGCGCCTAATTTTTCGAGTACAAATTTCAAACTGCCTTCAACATGCCAACCGAATGGAATCATGAGAAGAGCGAGAGCAAACGCAATGAAGGGAGGAAACAACACGATTTTTTTGATCATGTCTCCGGTGTTTGAATTGGCGCCTCTGGAATAATAAGCGGCTGTAGCGATACCGAGTGTGGTCAAGACTAAAAACGATCCGGTTTGATCTAAGATGACCGCGGTTTTTAATCCTTCTTGTCCATACAATGTTTCAATCACAGGAAAACCAATGAAAGAAGTATTGCCTAAACCGGCAGTAATGATCAGACAGCCGGTCAGGCTTTTAGACCATCCTAGTTTTTTGCTGAGTAGACGAAAGAAAATAAAAGAACCTGCAAAGGTGATCCAGGCCACGCCGATAGGGAAGAGCAGCGAGGCGTTGATTTCTATACCGGGTATGTAGTAAAATGCAATAGCCGGTAAGCAAATGTAAATGATGAATTGATTCAGCGTTAAATGCGCGTTAGCAGGGAAGGCTTTTGTCCATTGAAGCGCTAAGCCAATGATTAAACATAAGAATAAAAGTATAAATTGATCCATTGGAAAGTTGTTAGTTGTTAGTTGTTAGTTGTTAGTTCGTAAATACTAACTGCAGGGATATTTTCATTCATAAAAAGAAATAGTTTTAAACTAACAACTAACAACTATTTTATCCCTCCAAAAGCCGCGAAGCAACTGTTCTTGTGTAAAATTTCTACTTCTTTGAAGCCTACTTTTTTCATGAGGTCTAATTGAAAATTTAAAGAACGTGGCGAATCTTCTTTCGCAATGTAATCCAATACCTTTTGTTTGTATACTGCACCGTCCACACTTTCTAAATAATCGCCATACTTTTCCCAAATGTAATCATTGATGATCGGATTGTGTTGCACAATCAAATCAGAGATCCAAAAGCTGCCGCCTGGTTTCAATGCTTTGTATAATTTATTAAATACAAATTCCCAATCAGCCTCGTCTCTTAAATGATGCAATACCGCGCCGGCTAAAATGATGTCGTACTGTTCAGCCGATAAGTTGAGGTCTCTGATGTCACTTTGAACAACAATGACTTCTCCATTCGTCTCATGAGCGATCCGTTCAAAGGCCTTGTCCAGCATGGGTTTGCTGAGGTCTATCAACGTGCAGTTGAGGTTCGGAAGTTTGGACAGCATTTTCAAGGTATAGTTTCCCGCACCACAACCGATGTCTAACAGTTGAGTGGCTGATGGATTGATTCTTTTAGCTGACTCTGTGATGAGTTCTAAAGAAAGTGTCGCATCGAGAGTAGATACTTGTCCGGTTTCCAATTTGGAAAAACGTTCGACGTCGTGATCGAAACGTTCACGGATTTCTTGGGTGGTGGATTTGTTGTTGTAATTATTGCTCATAGTAATTGAATCATCTGTCTTGCCCCTAAATCCCCTGAAGGGGACTTCTCGCAAATTGCTTTCGTGTAACTCTTTTTGTTTTGATTCGATATGATCGAAAGATATTTATAAACCACCACACTAAAGTCCCCTTCAGGGGATTTCGGGGCCAGCTTGTTTTACAACAGAAGCTTTTCAATTTCCTTCCACGTACTCACTCTCCTATGTTTCCCCGCATCCGCTAGCGCATTGTGGGGTTGGGAGAAGAGAATGGTTTGTCCTGTAAAGTAATCCAGGTTTTTGAAATGATCATCGATCATGATGTCTGCCTGTATGATGGCTTTGCTGCCGCAGAACACCATTTGTTTCCAGCTGATGAAAGGAAAATGTTCTCCTAACCAGGCTTGTTTCTCCGAAAGACTTTTTGGGAATTCTGTAGCGGAGGAAACGATGAAGACTTCGTATTGTTGATGGAGTTGTTCGAGGATTTGTTGACTGTCTTTCATCACCGGAGCGGTGCGAAAGAAATCGTCGGATAACACGTGATCTCTACCAAATTGAAATGCTTCCAGTTCTAGTACACCGGTTACGCTTTCCAATGTTTTGCGTGTGCCTGTTTTTATTTCGTCCAGTCTGAAAAACTGTTCGTATACATCGGCTAGCACACCGTCCATGTCAACGGCAATGCGTTTCTTTAATTTAATGTCATTCATCTCCATACTCGCGCTCACACTGTCTAGCCCCTAAATCCCCTAAAGGGGACTTCCCCGCAAAATGCATTCGTGTAATTCAATTTATTTTTTTTGATTCTATTATCACAGAGGATTTTATTAATCACTGAACCAAAGTCCCCTTTAGGGGATTTAGGGGTAAGACAGTTTGTAAAAGACCATAAAAGAAAAGGCCCGTAAGGGCCTTTTTCTTTTATTATAACTGAGCTTTGATTTTATCTGCTAAAGCTGTTTTCGGTACAGCACCTATTTGTTTGTCCACGATTTCTCCGTTTTTGAAGACCAACAAGGTTGGGATACTTCTGATACCGAAGCGGGCAGAGATAGCAGGGTTATCGTCTACGTTTATTTTACCTATGACAGCTTTACCTTCAAAATCTCCGGCAAGTTCTTCCACCACAGGGCCTATCATTTTACAAGGACCGCACCATTCAGCCCAAAAGTCTACCAATACTGGTTGTCCTGTTTTGATGATTTCATCAAAATTAGCATCTGTGATTTCTATCGCTTTACCCATGTTTGTAACTTAGTTTAATCTGTTATTTCTGTTTCCTTATTGTATTGTAAACTTAATGTTTTTTGGAGATAAATAGTTCCTTAAGACAAGATTTTGTACTCAATCCCTTCCATTTCGTCCAGCGTATTTAAGAGGGTATTATTGGGGTCAATCTTGTATTTTCTTGAAAACGACTCCGTTGAAATGCGTTCTTCCGCATCAATGATCTGGAAATAGACATTGCTGCCTCCTTTATGGGCAGTAAATGTTTCTTCCAGTTGATTGACCAATTGACTGGTTAATCGTTGTGTATTGATTTTGAGGCGAATTCCCTTGCAGAATTTGGCTCTGATCTCACTCAGCAATTCCATGTAAGTAGGCGTAAATCTCCAGCTGTCCGGTTGGCCGAAACGGTTTTTAACCGCTCCTTTGATGAACAGAAATTGACCGGGATGAATGTAATTGCTAAAGCTTGCGTGGTCTTTTCCAAACAGTGCAATCTCTAAAGACCCATGATAATCTTCGAGTGAAAAGATAATGTAGTTGTTCCCGTTTTTGGCCTGACCGTTTTTGATGGCGGATACAATACCGCCGATTTGCACTTCGCGGTCTTTCATGTCCATTACTTTTTCCAAACTGCAGGTACAGAAATTATCGATCTCCAGTTTGAACAAATCCAGCGGATGGCCTGAAATGTAGAAGCCTACAATTTCTTTTTCGCGCTTGAGTTTTTCTATATCTGACCAGGGTTCACAAGTCGGAATTCTCGGCGCAACAATTTCTGTATTTTCTCCACCGCCGAATAGCGACACTTGCGGCGTGTTTTGTTCGCTTTGCCAGTTGTTGCCGTAGCGGATCGCTTTTTCAATGAGCGACATGTTGTCTTTGTCGTGCACATGAAAATATTGTGCACGGTGCACGCCTTCAAAACAATCGAACGCACCGGACAAAGCCATGGCTTCAAACGTCTTGCGGTTGGCGGCTTTCAGGTTGATGCGACGGGTGAGGTCAAAGATGTCTTTGTAGGGCCCTTTGGCTATGCGTTCTTCGGCAATCGCCTGCACGGCGCCTTCCCCAACGCCTTTCACAGCACCCATGCCGAAGCGGATCTGTTTGTTTTTGTTCACCGAAAACTGGTAAGAACTTTCATTCACACAAGGACCGAGTACATTCAGTCCCATGCGTTTGCATTCCTCCATGAAGAAGGTGATCTTATCGATGTTGCTCAAGTTGTGTGTGAGCACCGAAGCCATGTATTCTTCCGGGTAATGCGCCTTCAGGTAACCCGTCTGGAAGGCCACGAACGCGTAACAGGTCGAGTGGGATTTGTTGAAGGCGTAAGAAGCGAAAGCCTCCCAGTCGGTCCATACTTTTTCCAGCGTCTTCGGATCGTGTCCGTTTTTCGCGGCGTTCTCGATGAATTGTGGTTTGAGTTTGTCCAGTGTTTTTTTATCCTTCTTACCCATCGCTTTACGCAATACATCGGCGTCACCTTTGGTGAAGTTGGCGAGTTGCTGCGAGAGCAACATCACTTGCTCCTGGTATACCGTGATCCCATACGTATCGGCAAGTTGTTCTTCCATGGCCGCCAAATCGTATTCCACTTTCTTGCGACCGTGTTTACGATCGATGAAGAGCGGGATATATTCGAGCGGACCCGGACGGTACAAGGCGTTCATTGCGATCAAGTCTTCAAACTTGTCGGGTTTCAATTCACGCAAATATTTTTGCATCCCCGCGGATTCAAACTGGAAGGTTCCGTTGGTATCGCCGCGTTGGTAGAGTTCTAATGTTTTGATGTCATCTAAAGGAATATCATCGATGACAATGTCTATGCCGTGGTTTTCTTTGATGAGCTTTAGCGCATCAC
>JAQZBV010000197.1 GCA_029237685.1 Cytophagaceae bacterium
AGCGATCGTCTTCGTGCGTTACAGTATTGAAAGTATCCTCCCACTCTTTTACATCGTCATATTGCATGTATGACATAATGATGAGGCCTTCGCAATACTCAGGATCCTTTGATGGAGTAGTGAATATCGCTACCGATTTGGGCCACTCTTCTTCGGTATAAATTTCGTTGTGCCAGGCATCATTGCATTTGACGTAATACTTATTGTGGTTAAAGGTAGGAATAGATTTTTCTTTTAACACTACATATACGATAAAAGCTGACACAGAATTCTTCAGTCCATTGATTCTGCTTCTATAAGCCTTGCGTATCATCTTGTTGTTTTGCCCCAGGAGCTCTAGGGTTACAGTGGGATGAATGGCAGATATGATTTTTTTGCCGTGGATTTTTTCCCCACTTTCTAAAACAACACAAGTTGCTTTCTCGTCGTCTGTTTCTATCTTCTTGACATTGGCATGAGCCCTGATTTGACCATGATGCTGACGAATGATTTTAGATAAGGCTAAACTGATTTGAGCGCCGCCCTTCTCGCATTTATAGGCACTTTCAATGTATGAGTTGATGACCAAGGCATGAACATAAAACGGAGTAACACCCGGAATACCAGCATACAATGCGTTATTACCGGCCAGCAAACGTCTCAAGGCAGGATCTTTAACACATGAATTTATAACCTCATCCACTGGTTTATCATTTACCACAAATTGCATGAAGTCCAAATCACCTGTTACCTCTACATTGTACAGAGGCAGCTTGCGACAGACCTCGATCATCTTTTTGCAAAACAATTCAATCCCCGCGCGCTCTTCAGGGAAAAGCTCTGCATAGTAATTTATAAAATTGTCATATCCTTGAGGTACTTTGTATTGAACAGGATCATCACCAAAACTGATTTGATCAAATCCATCCATGTCAAGTTTTTTAAACTTGATGATGTCCATTAAACCCAGGTAATCAAAATACCTGTATAAGTTCTGACCTTTATCCAATCCTCCCAAGTAATGAACCCCTGTATCGAAGATGACTTTGTCTCTTGAAAAAATCTGCAAACAGCCTCCCAATTGTCTGTTTTTTTCCAAAACAATGACGCTGTACCCTTCTTTAGCCAAGATTGCAGCAGAGTACAAACCTCCCAGTCCGCTACCAATGATTACAAAATCGTATTCTTTTTCCATTCCTACTTCTGATCCTTAATAATTTGAAACAACACATTTGACGTGTGCTTCTGCAAACTTATTTTGTTAAATTGAACTGGATATTCCCTGCTAATATCCGAAAGAATTTCGGCTAATGGAACAAACTCTAACTGATTTACACCTGTTTTATTGAAACGCAGAATCTGAGTGGAGAAAATCTCGCTCCAGCGTGTAACAAAGTGTGTTTTCTTTACTTGGGTATCCGCGTCACGAATGAGTAAAACACCTCCCGGGTTCAGGCTCTCTATCACATTTCGGATCAGCTCCTTTTGCTGGCTTAGAGGCAGGTAGTGAAGAACGTCACTGATGACCACAGCATCGTAATGAGCCAAAGGATAAATAGTGGCATCAGAGGCCACAAATGAAATGTTTTCATCCCTCAATACGCCATGCTGAGCAACTTGTATTTTTTCCTCATCATAATCCACTCCAATGATTTTTCGCTCCGGTTTGATTAACTTCAGCATATAAGCCAGAAAACCATAACCACAGCCCAGATCCAGGATTAATCCTTTATTAGGTAAATATTGGTTAAACAGCTCATAGTCCTTTTCAATCCTGATTTTAACCCAAAGGTACCATTCCAATACGGGCCCTTTATAGATATAGTTTTTAAGCAATCTCGTTCTAAAATAGCGCGGCGTTTCTATTTCCAGTCTGAGTTGCTCATACTCTTTCTCCATATACCTTCTAATCAACTTAGATTTCTCTTGATAGGAAGATCCTAAGGAAGTATCAGACGGTTTGATGAGTGGTAAAGCTTTGATCGTAACGTTCCCTGACTTCACAATATAATCGTCGCCTTTGGTGATACAATCGTTAGTACCCTGAATCACTAAAGGCAAGATGTCTACCTGACATTCTTCTGCGAGGTAAAATGCCCCTTTATGAAATCGCTTGATACCACCTTCTGTATTGCGCGTTCCTTCCGGGAAGATCACAATGCTATAGCCTTCTCTCAATCGTTGCTTAAATAGGGCTAATTGCTGTTCTGGTGGCATAGAGGCTCTGATGTAACCACCGCATTCCAATACCTTGCCCATAATCGGAACATTCCAAACCCAATCAGCCGCTACCAACACGATCTTGGGCTTCAACATAGTCGTGATGACGATATCAATAAATGATAAATGGTTCGCTATAATGATCGTAGGCTTGCTTAAGATCACAGGGTCTATGGTAATTCTTTTTTTCATAAAGAAAATAGAATAAACCAATCCTCTGGTGGTAAGCATAATCATATAGTTCACAAAATAACGAACCTTTAATTTCTTATGAATACCCAAGATTTTAAGCACAAATACCAGGATGTTCATGAGGACGCATCCGGCCACAAAAATAAAGTACAAGTAGATTGACTTCAGGATATCCACTATGGTGAGAGGAAACTTTCCTTTTTTCACGCGACTTGTAATCAGCCAGTCAAACAAAGCA
>JAQZBV010000016.1 GCA_029237685.1 Cytophagaceae bacterium
GGTGAGACTCCAATCCGTCTACACTGATCGCTAATACTTTTACGTTTCTTTTATCGAATTCACCTTTAAGTTTTGATGTAGCCCCAAGCTCTGTTGTACAAACTGGTGTATAATCAGAAGGGTGTGAAAAAAGAAGTCCCCAGCTGTTGCCCAGCCATTCGTGGAAAGAAATAGTTCCTTCGGTTGTTTCTGCCTTAAAGTCCGGCGCGATATCTCCTAAGCGTAATGACATAGTAGTAAATGTTAAAGTGAGTGTAAAATTATTGGGTTATAAGATATGAATACTTAGTATTAAGTTGTAAGGGTTGTTGTTTAGTTTTCGTAAAGATAGAAGCGATGAAGAAGAAAGAAGTTTTGGGCGTGCCCCTACGGGTCGGGCTTTCCGCTGCAAGTCCTCACTCCGCTCCGCTGCGTTCCGGGCTTTCCGCTGCAATCCCTCACGCAAAACAGGATGCTTCATCGTGTGGAGGTAAAACTACATCCTGTCGGGAATAGTTCAATCCATTAGACAAAATAAATGTCTTGCGTACAGCCAAACTCGTCACAGACCTTGCAATTGAGTCTTCCTTTAAACAATTCGGGTTTTAGAATGGATTTTTTAAGGAGCATCCGTACGCATTCCTGAATACCTTCAATAATAGAAGGATGGGGATGTATCAATTCGGCAAGCTCTTCAATGCCTTTATCCATGGAAATCAATAAGGCGACTGCTTGTATAGCGCTGGAGGCATGCACACCTACAGCACGCATGCCTAGAATTTTCATGTCGTCGTCGTCAGTGACTAGAATTTTAAAGAAACCATTGTTGACACGCATGGCGATCGCACGTGGAATGAGGTCATAACTCATACTCGCAACGCGGTACCTCAACCCTTTCTTCTGTGCCTGCATTTCATTGATGCCAACGCCGGCAACTTCCGGATTTAAAAACATGATGGTAGAAATGTTGTTCAACACCAAGTCCTCGACTCTACTGCCAAACATTTTCTCGATCACATGCCGGCCTTCTACTTCTGCCACATTGACCAAGGCCACGTCAGCCGTAAGGTCTCCGATGGCATATATATTTGGTATATTGGTTTGTCCGTCAACATTGACGATGCAACTGTTCTCTACTTTAACACCCGCATTTTCTAAACCTAAGTTTTCTACGTTAGGCACACGGCCAATAGAGACAAGCGCTTTCTCAACACGGTGAATTTCTTTTCTTCCGTCTTTGTATTCCAGTTCGTATTCGACTTCACCGTCCACAATTTTCATGGAAGCCAACTGCGCGTTGTTGTGGATGACAATTCCTTGTTTGGACATGTTCTTGCTGATGCTGTCGGCTACATCGTAATCTTCGAAGGGAAGAATGCGATCCGCTTTATCAATAATAAAAACATTTGTATATCCGAAGTTTGAGAAAATAGTTGCCCATTCGCAACCAATCACACCGGCTCCCAGCACCACCATGCTTTTGGGAAATTCTTTGAAAGACTCGATGCCATCGCTGGTTACGACAATCTTTTCATCAATCGGTAAATGTGGGAGTTTGCGTGGCCTGCTGCCTGTGGCAATCACCACATGATCCGCGTAGATTATTTCTACACCTTGCTCGGATACTACTTCTACTTCATTCGCATTCAAAAACTTAGCCGTACCGTTCAAGTAGACAAAACGCTCCTTCTTCTTTTCCTGGAGACGAAAAACTTGTTCTTCCAGTTGAAACTTACGTATTCCAATTCCTTCCCAGACTTCGTTTAATATTTGCTGAAAAGATACATCAAAGCTCTGTCCTGTATGGTATTGCGCCATGCGCTTACGCACCGAGGAGATGTCTTTGGAGAGTTCCCAAAACGTTTTAGATGACAAGGCACCGTTGTACAACCCTGCACCTCCGAGTTTGTTTTTCTCGATTAAAACTACTTTTTTATCAAAATCGAGGGCCCTCATGGCAGCAGCATATCCGGCGGGGCCTCCTCCAATGATACAAACATCAAAACGCTTCATAGTATGCAAGAACAAGTCGTGTGCGGGTGGGGAATAATTTGCAATCCCAGTTTAATCAATTTTTAGCCAAAAACCTTCTGACTCTAAAAAGGAATTTAGTACGATTTGTTAAATTCACATAAATACATTACTTTGGTTTAACTTTTATTTTAACCCTTTATGGCACAAAACCCAAATCAAAAATCAGGAGGAAAAAGCTCCATTTTCCTTATTATCATCCTAGTTCTCTTAGGAGTAATCGGCTACCTGGTATACAACAAAATTGTTGACTCAGATAAAATTGAACAACAAGATTCTCAAATTCTTGAATTAGGAGATAGCATCCAGGCTAAGATTCATGATCTAGAAGAACTTCAGACAGCGTATGAAAGTCTTAAACTTCAGAACGAAGAGTTAGGTCAGAACAACGACAGCATCAATGCGAAAATCAACGAACTGCAAGAGTACATCAAGCAAGTTAAAGCAGGGAATGCAAGCAAAATCAAAAACCTGAACAACATGATTGCTAGTCTGAACAAAGACCTGGCTTCAAAAGAACAGGAAATCATTTCTCTTCGTAAGGAGCGAGACTCCTTAGTCGTAACAGTAGATACGTTGCAGAAGGAAAAGATCGTGATGAACGACAGCATCAATGCCTTGCGTACCAATAGAACGGAGCTGGAAGAAAAAGTAGCTATCGCTTCTGTATTGAAAGCCGACAACATCAAAATTGTTGCCGTGAACGCCAAAGGAAAAGAATTTGACAAAGAAGAGTTCAAAAACAAGAACTTAGACAAATTGAAAGTAACGTTTACGTTGGCTGATAACAAAGTAGCTAGAAAAGACAAGAAACAAATGTTTATCCGCGTGCTGGATTCATCAGGCAAAGTATTGTTTGATGTAGCCGACGGCGGCGGGTTCTTCGTCTTGAACGGTAAAGAGTCTCCATATACTTTGAAAGAAAGCATCTTGTTTGACAACACCAATCAGCAAATTACTTTCGAATACAAAAAAGGATCTGAGTATCCTTCAGGTGCCTACACTGTAGAGCTTTACGGCGACGGCAACTTGATCGGTACTTCTTCTTTCAATGTGAAGTAGTCTCACAAATCTTAATAAAAAAACCCTGCTCGAATTATCGGGCAGGGTTTTTTTATACCATCTATGTGACCCCTAAATCCCCTGAAGGGGACTTTACTTCGGAGAAAAATAAAAGGAATACGTTTAAAAATTAGAAAGAGAAACAGAAAGAGGTGACTCCCTTTCTCTTTCTGTTTCTCTTTCTTTAAAGTCCCCTTCAGGGGATTTAGGGGCAATACAGACTGTATTGCAAACTACGCTTCATACAACTCCAACGGCAATCCATCCGGATCAGCAAAGAAGGTAAAGCGTTTTCCGCTGTGTTGATCGACACGAATGTTTTCCGATTCTATGCCGTGTTGTTTTAAATAAGCTCTGCCTTCCTCCACGTCATTCACAGCAAAAGCTAAATGCCTAAGTCCTGTCGCTTCCGGTTGTGACGGTCGTTCCGGAGCATTGGGGAAAGAAAAAATTTCAATGATATATTGACCGTGCAGTGCCAAATCCAATTTATAAGAATCTCTTTCTTGTCGATAGATTTCTTGAACAATGGTGAATCCTAAAACTTCCGTATAGAATTTTTTGGAACGCTCATAGTCGGAACAGATGATGGCGATGTGGTGGATGGACTTAAGTAAGGTCATAGTTTATGGAGATTAAAATAAGAGCGTAGAAACAGAGCGAAGAGCGAATCAACTCCGCTCTTCGCTCTGTTTCTACGCTCTCAATATTAAGCATAAATACTACTTCTCTGCTGCTTCACCAACTCACTGTCCACAAACTCTTCGTAGGTCATCAGCTTATCCAGCGATCCTTTTGGTCCGATCTCGATGACCCGTGTGGCAACGGTATTGGAGAATTGGTAATCGTGAGAGTTAAATAAAATGGTTCCTTTAAAATCGATCAAGGCATTGTTTAATGCCGTAATGGACTCGAGATCCAAGTGGTTGGTAGGTTCGTCAAACATCAAGACGTTTGCGGATTCCAGCATCATTTTGGAAAGCATGCAACGCACTTTTTCTCCTCCTGACAATACAGAACTTTGTTTCAACGATTCTTCCCCGCTGAATAACATTCTTCCTAAGAAGCCACGAATAAAAGTCTCGTCTTTATTAGTAGAAAATTGTCTTAACCAATCGATCAGGTTATCAGAAGTTTTAAAGAAAGGAGAGTTGTCTGTTGGGAAATACGATTGCGTTGTCGTCACTCCCCATTTGAAACTTCCGCTGTCTGCTTTGTCATTACCGGCAAGAATTTCAAACAATGCGGTAACGGCTAGTTTGTCGTCGCTTAGTATCGTTACTTTATCCTCGCGGTTGATGGTAAAGCTCAGGTCTTTGAACAAGTATTTGCCGTCTACTTTTTTAGACAGACCGTCTACAGACAGCAATTGATCGCCTGCTTCGCGTTCGCTCTTAAATTGTATACCCGGGTATCTTCTGCTGGATGGTTTGATTTCATCCACGGTAATTTTTTCCAATAACTTCTTACGCGAGGTAGCCTGCTTTGATTTGGAAGCGTTGGCACTGAATCGATCGACGAAGTCTTGCAATTCTTTGCGTTTGTCTTCCGCTTTTTTGTTCTGGTCTGAACGTTGTTTCAAGGCCAATTGGCTGGACTCGTACCAAAAACTATAGTTACCGGTGTAGAGCTGTATCTTGCTAAAGTCAATATCCGCCACGTGCGTACACACCTGATCCAGGAAGTGACGATCATGGGAAATAACGATGACCGTATTTTTAAAATCCGCTAAGAAGTTTTCTAACCAACGCACAGAGGCGATGTCCAAGTCGTTGGTAGGTTCATCGAGTAAGAGAATATCAGGATTACCGAAAATCGCCTGAGCCAGCAATACACGTACCTTCAAGCTGTTTTCCATATCGCCCATCAAGGTATAATGATGGTCTTCCGAAACACCCAAGCCACTCAACAATTCCGCTGCTTCTGATTCCGCGTTCCAGCCGTTCATGTCGGCAAATTCTGCTTCCAGTTCTGAAGCCCTTACGCCATCGGCGTCAGAAAAATCGGGTTTCATGTACAAGGCGTCTTTCTCCTGCATCACGCTGTACAAGCGGCTATGACCCATGATCACGGTTTGTAATACAGGGTATGCGTCAAACTCGTAGTGATTTTGTTTTAGGAAAGCAAGACGCTCTCCGGGCGTGATTTCTACCTTACCGCTTAAGGGATCTATTTCTCCCGAAAGGATTTTAAGGAAAGTAGATTTGCCGGCGCCGTTCGCTCCAATCAATCCGTAGCAATTGCCGGGCGTGAACTTGATGTTTACTTCTTCAAATAGCGTTCGTTTGCCGTATCGCAGCGTGATGTTTTGTGTTCCAATCATAGGTAGGGAAAGGTAGAATCAGGGGACAAAGGTAGGAATTTTTTTGGTAAAGGCATAGACTATAATTAAGTAAGGCTGTGTAAGTTAAGATTATTAAGAGAAGGTTAAATTGGGATTTTAAATAGAGAAGGGTCTTGGGTGTTACCCGCCGATCTAATTTTTATGGTTATAACAACGCCGATGGCGGGTCGGGCTCTCGCTCCAAGTCCGCCCACGCGCTAAACCCCACGCGCTTCGGGCTTTCTGCTCGATCCCTAACACGAAATGTTACAATACCGGATCTTCTGTAATAAAATCACCACTTTCTTAAAAAAATCACTATTTTTAGAGTCGTACCCAAACAAAAAGCTATGTCCAATCCCTTTTTTAAAACAAAAAGCATCGAAAGCATCCTGAAAGAAAGCGATGAAGGAGCGAAGTTGAAGAAAAGCCTCACTGCCTTTAGTTTGGTTTTATTAGGTGTTGGTGCCATCATCGGAGCAGGACTGTTTTCCTTAACGGGTATTGCCGCCGCGCACAATGCAGGACCTGCAGTAACCTTGTCTTTTGTTGTAGCCGCTTCAGGCTGTGCCTTTGCAGGTTTGTGTTATGCAGAGTTCGCTTCCATGATTCCAGTAGCCGGCAGTGCTTATACCTATTCTTATGCGACCATGGGCGAATTGATTGCCTGGACCATTGGCTGGGATTTGATCCTGGAATACGCTGTGGGTGCAGCAACCGTAGCTATCAGCTGGTCCCGTTACTTAATTAAATTATTGGAAAAATGGCACGTAGCGAACATCCCCTATCGTTGGATGATGTCTCCCTTTGAAACGGTCACGGTTAACGGAGTAGAAATTTCGGGTATTATGAATTTACCGGCTGTTTTTATTACCGTATTGATGTCTTTGATTTTGATTCGTGGGATACAGGAATCGGCTAGGTTCAACGCTGTCATTGTGGCGCTCAAAATAACGGTAGTAGTAGTCTTCATCGCTTTAGGATGGAGTTATATTGACGAAGCAAATTATGCCGATTACATTCCTGCCAACACCGGTGCATTTGAAAACTTCGGTTGGACTGGCATCATGACAGGCGCGGCTGTCGTATTCTTTGCTTTCATAGGATTTGATGCGGTGTCCACAGCGGCGCAGGAAGCGAAGAATCCTCAGCGTGATATGCCCATCGGTATCATGGGTTCATTGATTGTGTGTACGATATTGTATGTGTTGTTTGCGCACGTGATGACCGGTTTGGAAAATTACAAGAACTTCGCCAATGAAGCGGCCCCGGTAGCACTCGCCATTGCTGCAACGCCTTATGGTTTCATGCAGGATTTAATTATCATGGCCATTTTAGCGGGTTATTCCTCCGTGATCCTGGTGCTCTTATTGGGTCAGTCCCGTGTTTTCTTTTCGATGTCCAAGGATGGTTTGATACCCAAATTATTTTCAGATCTGCATCCGAAGTTTCAAACACCCTGGAAATCCAATTTACTGTTCGCCGTGTTGGTCAGTCTGTTCGCCGCTTTTGTGCCTGTATCGGTAGTCGGCGAAATGTGCAGCATCGGTACCTTGCTGGCTTTCGTCTTGGTATGTGTCGGTATTCTAGTATTGCGTAAAACACGTCCTGATTTGCCTCGCGCATTCAGAACACCATGGGTGCCTTTTGTACCGATCATGGGTATACTGGTTTGCTGCTACCTGATGTATGCCTTACCTATTGATACCTGGATCCGTTTGATTGTGTGGATGGCTGTGGGTTTTGTGGTGTATTTTGCTTACGGAAAGAAAAACAGTAAGCTCAATAATCGTTAGAGCTGACAATAGAATAAAGTATTTTTATTAAACTAACAACTAACAACTAACAACTAACAACTAACAACTAACAACTAACATGATCGTTTACGGCATCAAAAATTGCGATACAGTAAAGAAAGCCTTGACCTGGCTGACAGCGCACAAAATCGCTTTTGACTTTCATGATTATAAGACGCAAAGCATTACTGAAAGCAAATTGAAGGAATGGTCTTCGCAAGTCGGATGGGAAGCGTTGTTGAACAAGAAAGGCACCACCTGGCGCAAGCTCGATGAAAAAACGCAAGCTTCAGTGACCAATGAAAAAGCGGCTATCGCTGTGATGGTCGCCAATACAAGTATTATCAAGCGGCCGGTGATCGAGCAGAAGAATAAAGTCGTGGCGGTGGGGTTTGATGAGAAGGTGTATAGGGAGAAGGTGAGATAAATTGTGCAGAAATTTTTATGCACTTATAATACTGACATACAACGCATTATTTTTTGCAAACCTGATTGAACAGTTAAAAAATGTCAAAAATAGTTGAAACGACGGAAGCACTTAGTTAAAAATAGGAGTCTTTAATTTTATAGAATTCAATTTTACTTTTTTGCTAAAAAAGCGTAAAGATCAAATATGAAATTTTATGTACCTAGAGTTAGGTAAAAAAGAAGCATAATTATCAACATATAATAAATTCAATTGCAAAACATTTAACTTCATGTTTAAACAGTAAGTGATGCTCAATTAAGCAGATACTCGTTTCATTATAGTTTTTTAGAATTAGTTTTTTTATTGATGGTTTTCAGACTATTTTTTTTGATGGGATTTTCACTGTTATTTTCTTGTAAAGAAAATACAGATCAATCGTATACTACCGAGAAAACTAATCAGACAAATTTTACACCATCGCAACTTTTATCCTCTACACCTAAAAAACTGGTAATGTATCAAAACTGCAGGTTAAGATTTAAGTTATTGATAATGAATTAGAAAATTTAATAGAAGGTATAAAAAAAGATAAAAAGAGGTGGTATGTTTATATCACCTCTTTTATTTTAATCGGTTATAAGGTCTGAAAAAGCACAATGACGGTTAAGGTGTATCAAAAATGCAGGTGTCTACTATGGAATGTAAATATTGCCAAAAAAGCTGTATGAAAGCAGGTTTAGCAGGAAATACTATTCAACGGTATTATTGTAGACATTGTAAGAGACATCAGCAGGAGGCTTATCAATATAATGGATGTAAAGCCTACATAGAAAACAGGATTGTAGAATTAAACAATGAAGGTTGCGGAATAAGGAGTATTTCAAGAGTCCTTCATATTTCACCGGGCAAGGTTTTATCAAGTATAAAGGGTGTTTATAAGAAACAAAAAAACCTGAAAAAGGCGATAGTGAGAGGTCGGGAGTATGAGCTGGATGAAATGAAAACGTTCATAAAGCGAAAGAAGAATAAGTATTGGATCGTTTATGCCATAGATAAATTGACGAGAGAGCCAATTGATTTTACCATAGGTAAGCGTTCGAAAAAAACATTAAGAAGAATAGTAGATACTTTAGTAATGGCTGGTGCGAAAAAAATCTATACGGATAAACTGAAATTGTATACTTATATTATTCCTAAAGAATTGCATGTAAGAAGTCAATATAAGATCAACAGAATAGAGCGGAAGAATTTAAGTATACGTACACATTTAAAAAGGCTGTCGAGAAGAACGATTTGTTTCAGCCGAAGCAAAGAGATGCTGGAGGCTAGTATTGGCGTGTATTTTGGGAGAAATAGCTGTTCCTTTATTTGACAAAGAGGATGCTATTTGTTAATTTAACAGAGTTAAAGTTAACAGACAAACACTTTTTAGTTTGTTGTTTTTTATTGAATGCATTTGCAATAGAAATCCCGGGCAGATGCCCTATGTGAAAAGGCACCAATAGATATTGGCGCCAGCGGGATTTACAACAGCAGCAATGGAAGAATGTTATGGTTAAAGTATAAGAATTTACTGGAAAACCTGCCGTCAAATCAGCACAAGCGGTTGTAAAAGAATATGATTATAATGATTGGAGCAATACAATAGGAGAAGAAGAAACAGATGAGAGTTTTACTGAAGATTTAAAGTATTTATTTAAATAAATTGAAATGAAAGATTTGAAAAATAAGCCAATAATACTTACTATAAAATTTATATTCATTAGTATTGGTTTTCTCTTACTCTCTTGGGGTTCAAGCTCTCTAATACATTATTTTAAGTATTATAATAAGATTGGATTGAGCATATATTCTGTGATGTATTATGTTGCTATTGTGTCAGCACTCCTTTTTGTGTTTTTACTTATATTATTGATCTTTTTATGGATAAGAGGTAGGTATTTGAAAAGATAATGGGTTCTAAAGGGAAAGGGATAATGTGGTAATGTATCAAAAAGAGAGGTTGTCATTTAACATACAGATAATCAATATTGTTAAGAATAACGGAAGCAATAAATAAAACAAAGGAGTCTGGTATAAAGTATCAGACTCCTTTGTTTTGAGGGTACCTAGGCTCTCTGAAGCCACGATTTACATCTAAGTGTATCACAAAGAGAGGTCACTCCACCCGTTGGCGCCAGTTTGAACTGGTGTCTAATATGACATAGAGCTTCAGCTCGGGGATGGTATAAAACAAACAGATGGTTTTTAGCTACAAAGCCCGCGCAAATGCGCTATGACAAAAGAGACACAAGCGAATGCTTGCGCCAACGAAGATAGTGATCAATATCAGCCATATTTATGGGACGTAACAATAAATAGAAGTAGACTTCCTCGGTAAGAAATAGAATTATTTATGAAATATGTATTGCTGTGTACGATGTTTTTTTATTGTTGTCAAAACAAGAAAACAAACGATCAAAATTTAGAGTTTGAAAGGGTGTATTCTCTAAAGTTTAAAGAGAATAATTTCAACGGTGAGCTAATAGTAAGATATAGACACTACATACATGTTAAAAATTATTCTGATATGCTATTTGAAAAAACTAAGATTTTAAGTGTAACTAAGAATTATATGGATTCTTGTACTACAAATAAAGTTGAAATAGGTTCTATTTATTATATGAAAGCAGTAGAAAATTGCGGCTTTGAATCTAATGAATTAAACTATGAAGAAATCAATAGTAATTCCTTATTAGGATTTTATTTTGAAAAAGGAGCCATTATAGGAATTAAAGTGTTTAATGGTTCATCTGATAAACTTTTCAAAATCAATGGACACAAAGTGACGGAAGAGTAAATGACTTTGTCATGATGCGTTTGAACTGGGTAATGTATCAAAATACAGGTGCCAACGCGTTGGAATGCGCCAATGCGGTTTTTTCAAGATGAAATAGTCAGTCCCCTAAAAACAGTAGCAATTTGAACTAACAACTATACCGTTGATTCCAATCCCGGTGTATACTTTTTCCCTCTGATTCTGGAAAGTTGTGTGGGAGTGATGCCTAGATAAGAAGCAATGTGGTATTGAGGAATGATGTTTTCAAGTGTTGGATAGTCTTCCAGAAAAATGCTGTAACGCTCTTCCGCATTGAGCATCACCAACTGCAGCTCTCTGTTTTCCTTTACCTGATACAAAAACTCCGGCAAGATACGGAATATGCGTTCGATCATGGGGTGTTCGTCAAACAGTGCTGCAATGGCTGTAAAGTCAGCCACCAGCAGTTTGCAGTCAGTCATCGCCTGGATGCTGATCTTGCTGGGCTTTCTGCTCACCAGCGAACTGTAAGCGCCAATCAGTTGCAAGGGAAGAAAAAACCTCTTGTTGTATTCCGTACCCTTGGTGCTTCTGTAAAATCCACGTGTTACTCCTTCTGTCATGAGAGCGATCTGGTGTTCTACTTTACCTTCCTGTGCAAAGTATGCACCTTTCTCCAGCACTGCTTCCGTAAACAAACCACTGAATACTTTCCAATCGTTTTCATCAAGCGGCCAAAGTTTGTCAAAATATTTTTTCAGCAAGTTCATGTGTTAAAGATAATAGTCAAATAGTGAGTTGCAATAAATTATAGACCGAAAAAAATGTTTGAACAGCTTTTTATGCCTTCGCGATGCGCTGAATAACAGGCTAGATGAGGCTTTTCTGCACATCATAGTACAGGATATTTTTTTATAACCATTTACATATGCTATTTTTTTCTCCCTATGATAAGGATATCCTTGTGTAAAGAGGCAATCATTTGTCTTCCGTTAACTCAATGGTGCTTAACTATAAAGTGAGAAGGTAATTTACCTGTTTCGTTTTGTACAAACACACCCTTGAGCATTTTCTTTATACATTTTAACCAACTACATGCTATGAAAAAAAACACGTTTTATCTTTTTATTCTCCTGGGGCTCCTGGGGCTCAATTGGAATGCCCATGCCCAGACGACCGTCATCAACGGACTTGCGGTAATTGTTAATTTTCCTGACCGCTCTTTCCATGGCCATGCCGATACGGTATCCATGATGATGAATCAGTCCACAGGTTTTAATACCTGGAACAACAACGGCTCGGTGAAGCAATACTACAATGCACAGTCCGGCGGCAGTGTAGAAATAAACAGCCAGGTCATTACCGTAACCGTTGATCAGAACTACAATTATTACCACGGCTCCAACCTGCCTTATAATGGCGGTGTGGAATTTGTGAAAGATGTGGTGGCAAAGATCAACACCGCTTATTCCGGTGGATTTAGCGGCCTGACTTCTTTCCCCTCTGAAAACAGACTCTGGCACTTCAGCATCATCTGCACCTCTCCAGGTCCCAATGGCATCGGAGTGGCTTACGGATTTGACGAAGGTCTTTCTATCCTCAACGGAGGAAATCCTTTACCGGTGAAGAATGTAGCGGTGATGGCTTACGTATACCCTCAGAAACCGGAGATCAACGTGATTTGCCACGAACTTGGTCACAGCATTTTTGGCTGGTCCGATTATTACAATGTATCGGGGATAAGCGGCAACTTGGGTCACTACTGCCTGATGGGCAGCGGCGGCAACAACGGTCAGCCGATGCACCTCTCCGCACCTTTGCGTCTGCAGAAGGGCTGGATCGGACAAGTGGACAATATTTCTACGTCTGTCACGCAGACTTATAGCGCGACGAGCAGCAACAGTAATCAGGTGTACAAATACACCAATCCCTTCAACAGCAAGGAATATTTTCTGTTGGAGCCCTATACCCACAGCACCTATTACCTCAGCTTGACAGGTGACGGATATGTTCCGGATCAGGGATTAGCCGTATGGTATGTGGACGAAGACGGAGGCCTTGATCAGCCGACACATGCTGTCGCTCCGCGGATCAAACTGATTCAGGCCGATGGTTTCGACGAGATGCATTCCTTTTCGACTACACACTACGACCAGCGAGGCGATGCAACGGACCTGTTTGACAACAGTTATGCTTCTTTGTCAGATGCCTCTCATCCGTTTCTACGCTGGAAAGACGGAAGTCTCACCGGACTGAACATCACTGATGTCAGCGCGGTAGGAAGCAGCATGACTTTTAAAGTGAATGCAAGACCCAACACCATCAGCGTGTCACCTTCTGCCAACGGCAACGTTTCACCGAGCGGTCTCATCACCGTGGCTACGGGCCAAAACCAAACCCTCACCATACAGCCTGACCTGGGCTACGAAGTAGATCAGGTCCTTGTCAATGGTGTGTCGCAAGGTGCTGTCACCAGTTATACCTTCAACAACGTGACAAGCAATGCCACCGTGCAAGTGAGCTTTAAAACAAGCACAGGATACAGCCTTCCATCCCCGTGGTTGAACACCGACATCGGCAGTCCCTCTGCTGCAGGGAAAGGTCTTTATGACAGTGGAACCTTCGGTATCGTATCCTACGGCAACGACATCTGGGGCGGAAGCGACCAGTTCCATTTCATCTACCGGACACTTTCCGGCGACGGTGAAATCATTGCGCGTGTAGCAGGGATGAACAGTCCTTCCGATTGGAGCAAGGCAGGAGTCATGATCCGGGAAACATTGAATGCAGGTTCCAAACATGCCATGTTCGTGAAAACACCAGGCAACGGAATTGCCAACCAGTACAGAACATCTACCAATGGCGGTTCGGACAACTACAACCCAAGGATTGAGCAGGACAACCTGAACTGGCTCAAGCTGTCACGTAGTGGCAACACCATCACCGCTTCGTATTCTACCAACGGCACCAGCTGGACGACATTCAACACCGTAAACATATCCATGACAAGCAATGTGTACGTAGGTTTGTGCGGCAGCGGCATCAACAGCAACACACCGTTCAAGCCATTATTTGATCAGGTTTCCGTGACCGGAGCCAATCAGGCGCCAAGTGTATCGCTGACTTCTCCGTCCAACAATGCATTGTATACCGCCCCTGCTTCCGTAACGCTGACTGCCAGCGCATCCGACACCGATGGCACCATCGATCGCGTGGAGTTTTACGAAGGCAGCAATTTGCTCACTACCGTATACTCCGGTTCTTATACCTACAACTGGACAAGCGTGGCAGCCGGTTCCTATACTTTGACTGCCAAAGCGTACGACGACGACAACGCTTCGACGACTTCTTCTTCGGTATCGATCACAGTCACAGGCAGCGGCACATGTACGGCTCCAGCCTGGAACTCATCCACCGCTTACCTTGGCAATGCCGAAGTGAGCTACGGCGGTATCCGCTACAGAGCCAACTGGTGGACGCAAAACCAGCGTCCAGATCTAAATAACGGTCCCGGCGGTAGCGGTCAGCCATGGACAAGCCTGGGAACCTGCAATACGAGGACAGCATGGATTGAATCAAACGCCGAACTGCTGAGCCTTGCCCCTAACCCTGCAAGCAGCCAATCAAGCCTGACGGTAAACCTTGCTGAGCAGGACGAAGTGAGCATCATTGTGATGGACAAACTTGGCAGAACATGCGGTGTCATTTACCAGGGTTCACTTGCTGCAGGCCAGCACACGTTTGATGTTCCTGTACATCTTTTCCCACAGGGATTGTACACCGTGTCGTTGCGCGGACAAAAAGAAAACAGCTACATCGCTTTCATCAAACAATAAATTTACTGACAACAATGAAGAAACCGCTCTCCTATTGGGGAGCGGTTTTTTTGTGATGATGGGAACCAGTTTAAACCGGCCAACGAAGGCTTGATGTAGAAGGTTATAAATCGTACTATAGCAAGAAGCTGTGGAAATTGGATAATATAATGACAAGGAGGAGATTTAAATAAGGGATAGGGAGGTAACAGAAAAGGGTAAAAACGTTAACTTGTAGTAGGCATTAAACGCTTCTGATTATGGATATAAGAACCAAATACCTGTTGTTAGAGAAATTGATCCAAACGGATAACGATGCGATTTTAGATCAGGTAAAAGCGATCCTGAGTCAAGATGATAAAGACTTTTGGGAGGAGTTGGACAGTAATAACCCAAAGCTCTATTCTTCGTGGTAAGGATCAATCCAGAAAAGGAGAGACTAAATTGCATGATGATGTGATGAAAGATATAAAGAGCAAATTTTTGAAGTAAATGAATTATCCGATAGAGTGGTCGACAGAAGCCGAGCTTACCTATAGAGAGATCTTGTTAAGGATTCAGCAGAATGGACAATAAAAGAGTTATCGAATTTTATAACACGCACAGAAAAGGTATTAAGTTTTATAGAGGATAATCCACTTTTATATCCTCGATCAGAGAAGCAAGGTATATACCGTGCGTTGATCAGCAATCAGACGAGTTTATATTATGAACTGTATCAAGAGAAAACCAATCGTAAACCCCATCTGTCCCACCTGTCGCGTTGTCTGCGCTTGTGACTTTCAATGAAGCGGCATTCTTCAGACTTACCACTTAGCTGATTAGTCAGCCTTTTGCAAGTGCCCGTTGGCGCCAACGGATATTTAAAAATTTCTAATTATGTTAGCTGAAAGAGATATCAAATTAATTATTTCCAATTTAGAATTGATATCTTATCAAGCACAAGAGTTAATGGAAGCCAAGAACTCTAATTTATATTATAGTGATTTTGTTCAATTTTATAATACGTATATTTTATACTTAAGAAAAATAAGCAATACAGATGAAACATTAAAAAAAATAATATCTAAGTTTCCTTCTATTCGTAAGCCAAACCACAACAGAACCATTATTGCATTTTCATTACTAGCTTTATTAAGTATTATAATTGGACCTTTTGTTCTTTATTATTATATAATTGTAGGTGTCCCATTACTTTTATTTTTTTTACTGGGTTATTATATCTGGAGAGAAAAAAACAGTTGGCAATTAAGCAAAGTGATAAATACTTGTATAGACTTAAAAAGTCACTTGCTAAAAATATTAGAGGAATCGGATCCTTCTAGCGACAGGTTTAGTTGATCACCCCGTTGGCACCAATTTAAACTGACGTCAAGGGCTGCCTTAATTCCCCCCCTGACCTTTATCCTATTTTTTGAAGGTAAAAATCTCAACCATTTTTTCTCCAAGTTCTAAATTCCAGAAATCCCTTTCCTTCCAGTACTTTTTTAATCGGAAGACAAATTCGCTTTATACCAGAAAAAAATTCGAACCAAAAAAACACCGGGAGAGAACCTGAAAAAGCGCTAAATCTCGGTTTTGAATTGTGTACTTAGGGCAGTTATCCACAGCACTTTTATTCGGGATTAATTTTGTTTATGTGTTTACAAAGTAATTTTTAATTTTACAAAGTAAATTATTTACTAATAGCTGATTTTTCATAGTAGTATTCAAAACGAAATAGTGATATCCGCTGTAAGCCTTTATTCATGATGCAGTAAGGGGTAAATTACAACACTCAAAAACGGAATTTTTTGACGTCTAATCAAAACGACCAATGAGTTATAAGCGGCTGAACTGGTATTGTGAATTTTAATTTGTAATTTGGAACATACAATCATTACATGGACATCACGCGTTCAATCAGGAAGACACTTCTATTACTTTGTTTCTTATTTCCTTTTCAGGAAATAAAGGCGCAGGTACTTCTGCAAGATTCGCTTGCTCTGGTGGCTTTATACAATGCACAGCCATTGATGGGAGACAGTACCTGGTTGCTGGGTAATGTCTCTACCTGGACAGGTGTAACGGTGCAGGGAAATCGCGTCACACAATTTCGGGCGATTGGTAAATCAATCAATAATGTTCCCATCCCCCAGGAGATTTGTGGCCTTGATACACTTGACCTTCTTTCCTTGCAAAATAATTATTTTACCGGATCAATACCGGCATGTATCATAGACATGCCGTATTTAAGAGACCTATTGCTAGGAGGTAATAACTTATCCGGTGTGGAAGCAGGTACAGATTTCAGTCACATGAATGCCATTCGTCAGATTGACATCTCATACAATTACTTTACCGAGATGCCTGATTTCGTTTCTATCACCAGTCCTGATTTTGAAGTTTTACATGTCTATTATAATTATTTCAATTTTGATGACCTCACACCTTTACTTGACAGGATAGACACGACCTCTTATTTTTATTATCCGCAAAATTCCGGTTACTCAACGCTCCTGGTTTTTATGGAAGCTTCTGCGGTAGATTTTCCAGATGTTGGTGCACTGGCTGGAGGAACAGGTAATTCATACACATGGTCCGCAACAGGTTATAGCAATGGTATTAATCCTTTAGCTTCTCCCAGATTCAGTAATGTCAACGGGCCGGTGTTGCATATAGAAGGCGCATTACCGAGCGATAATGCAACTTACAAATGTGTAGTGACAAACCCGATGCTTCCCCGTATGGTATGGGAAACGGGATCTCTGGCTTTATTAATAAATCCTTTGGCAGAACACAACATTTTATACAACGGGAATACAATTGCATATTGTGGAGATCCCTTATTGATGTTGTCTGCCAGTACATCGAGCGCGGAGCCTGTTACATATGAGTCTTTAAACACAGACATAGCTACCGTTAATCCAGATAATACACTGAATATTTATCAGAATGGTACAGTTTCTATTCGATGTATTGCTTCTCAGAGTTACTTTTTCCGGGCGGATACGCTGCTGGTTGACATCACCATTGCATCGCGGCTGACATTGCCTGAGTTCCAGATAGTGTCACAGCTACCGAGTGGAGAAGGAGAAGATTTAAAATACACTGTAGCATACTTACCTGAACTTACTTATCATTGGACACTTCCAAACGGCGATACAAATGATAGTTCTAGTCTTACTATTTCTCCTTTGACGGCATCAGATTTAGGTACCTATCAAATACAGATAACGGAGGGAAGCTGTTTGCATCGTACCTTGTCAACATCCATCAATTCGTTGGTGTATGGCAAACCCATCATCTATGAATTGATCACACCCAATGGAGACGGTGATAACGAAACATTTTACATAAAGAATTTAGATCCTTCCTTAACCAATGAAGTTTCCATTTTTAATGCCGTACATCAGGTCGTATACCATCAGGAAAACTACCGCAACGATTGGGATGGCGGGAATTTACCGGTAGGCACTTATTATTACTTTGTCAAATTGGACAACAATACATACAAAGGTAATTTGCACATCAAGCGTTGATGAGAGAGAAAAGCGTTATACCTTTTATAATCATTGTTCTGTGTCTATTCCTTTCTGTGAAGAAAGCATACGCACAAGTATCCATAGAAGACTCCTTGGTACTGGTTTCTTTGTACAATAAAATCCCGGCTTTACAAGCAGACACGACTTGGTTGAATGGAAATGTATCTACCTGGTCAAATGTAGATGTTTATGATAACCGTGTAAACTGGTTGGTCATTCCAGCTTTACCTATCAATGATTCTATACCACGAGAAATTTGCGACCTTGATGCACTGCAGTATCTTTCAATGAATAGTTGTGGATTGAAAGGAATGGTACCGGCATGCATTCTCGAAATGCCGAAAGTCCAGGTACTGGCCATTACAGCAAACCAATTGGAAGGTGTAGAACCAGGTGCTGACCTTAGTAAAATGGCTAAAATAGAAGCGATCTTCATCATCAACAATAAGTTCAGTGAAATGCCTGACTTCCCTTCTATCACTGCCACTAACTTTCATACATTGGGTGTACAAAATAACGATTTTAACTTTGACGATCTGCTTTCTGTTTTAACGGATCCTCCTGCTAACTATTATTACAATGTTCAACATCCGGTGAGCGGCTCACAAGGCTTTCAGCTGCAGGTGGGTGACACCTTTGATTTTCCGGATGTAGCACCTTTGGTTGGGGGAACAAATAATACTTATAGATGGACGGCATACGATGATAGTAATTATATCCCTTCTCGCAGTAGATTTTCAAATAGCAATACTTCGATATTACATTTAGACGGAGCGCAAATGGAAGACAACAATTCTTTTATTTGTGAAGTGACCAATCCAAATTTGCCTGGCTTGGTGCTGTCAACGGGTATTTTCTTTCTGACAGTGACGCCGGATCCTCTGCTTGCTCAAAACATCGTTTATCAAAGCGATACCCTGACTGGTTGTGGCGATCCTCCACTACTGCTGACTGCTACAGCAAATGGAGGTAGACCCGTTTCATTCCTTTCTTTAAATGACAGTATTGCTACTGTGAATCCGGACAATACACTTTCTGTGCATCAACAGGGAATAGCAACGATACAAGCCAGTGTAGCTGCTGATACTTTATACCACGGTGCCACGAAGACAATTGATATTACCGTGACGTCTCACCTTACTCTTCCTCCATTCGACATCACACAGCAATTGCCAATGGATGAGGGCGGGGATCTGAGTTTATCCGTTCCTTATACAACCGGATTAACTTATGAATGGACAACACCGGTAGGTCAAACGAATAATAATTCTTCTCTTATCGTTTCACCGTTGACGTCTTCCGACCTGGGCACCTATACGATGCGCGTGACAGAAGGAACCTGTTTGCATAGGTCTTTATCCGTTTCTATTCATTCCTTGTTTTCCGGTAAACCGGTTATTTACGAATTGATCACTCCCAATGGGGACGGTGATAACGAAACTTTTTACATCAAAAATTTAGATCCTTTAGTGTCCAATGAAGTTTCTGTTTTCAATGCGGTGCATCAGGTGGTATACCATCGGCAAAACTACCGCAACGATTGGGATGGAGGAGGATTGCCCGTGGGTACTTATTATTATATAGTGAAGATGGGTGAGCAGACCTATAAGGGAAATCTTTACATCAAGCGGTGATGTGAGGCTGTGTAACTAAATAGAATTAGCTATTTAGTTCGCCTACCTCTATATGCTCAGCCTGGCTTTATTTAAAGCACCAAATAACAATATGCAAATGCCAAATCAATGACAAGTTCCAATGCTTCTAAATCAATCTATTCTTTCTATAAGCGTATAGAGGGAACATACCAAAGTTTGAATATTTGGTCATTGGTACTTATTTGTTATTTGTCTTTTGGTGATTGGATTTTGACAGATCTTTGAAAAGCGAACTAAATCACTAATTATAAATAAAAAAGGCCGCTAAATTGTTAGCGGCCTTCTGTTTGTTTAGCGGAAAAAAAGATTGGTTTAGTAAACCAGGAATTGTTTCGTCACTTGTTTCGTTGCGCTGCGAAGTTCCAGGATGTAAGAACCTGAAGCAACTCCATCCAGATGAATCGTATAGGTGTTGTTGTTTTTTGTCGTGCTCAGGTTTTGCACTTCTACGCCCAGGTTGCTGTATACATGAATGTCGTACACTTCGTCACTGCTGAGCACGATGTTCAACTCATCGGTTGCCGGATTAGGGAACAGGAAGAATTCTGCTGAAGAGCCGAAGTAAACAGATTGTATAGTGCTGTACGTTTGTGTACCATCGAAATCCACTTGTTTCAAACGGTAATAGGAAGTACCCGCATAAGGATGTTCGTCCGTAAAGTTGTAATTAGAGAGCTGCGACGTGGTGCCTTTGCCTTCCACACTGCCGATGCTTTCGAAATCCGTACCGTTCTGACTGCGTTCTATCACGAAAGCGGCATTGTTTTTTTCCATTGCGGTAGCCCATGTTAACAAGGCATTTTCACCTTGTGCCTGTGCTTTGAAAAACACCAGCTCTACCGGTAGCGTGAAGTTACACGTGAACTGAGAAGTACCTAGTATTCCATTTGTAGCGGTGGCGCTGTTGTTGTAGGGAGCAGTTACGGCAACGTGCGCAACGGTCCAGGTGCCACCTGCTGTTACGGTGGTTGTTCCTAAATAAGTTTCTCCCTGGCAAGTGGTACACGTTACGTTAGAGTATACGTGGATGGTCTCTCCGGCTGTTCCTGTTCCGGAAGTAGAGGTTGTCGTTACGCCGGTGATGGCCGGTGTTGCTTTGCCGCCATTCCCTACTCCGTTTGCTCCACCGCCGAAACTACCGGCGAAGTTAAGGTCAATGCCGAGGCCTGCGTTACAGAATATTTTATTGCCTATGAATGTATTGTTGATGCCTTGATCATTGTGCGCTACACCGATACCGAAGCCATTTCCTAAATCGGGATTGACGCCTGTACCTGTCGAATAAGCGATTGTGTTGGGTTGTAAAGCAGCGAGTCCGCCGACAATGTTGTTGCTGCCGTTTGTTCCTCCTCCTACACCCTGAATGAATACCCCTCCGCTTCTATTTCCCATGGCTGTGGTGCCGTTAGCCGCTACACCGATCAGGTTGTTATAGACTACGTTTCCAGAACCACCCACAAGGTGTATTCCTTCTTCCGCATTGTTACTGATGAGGTTTCCTTCACTGGCATTAGCTCTTCCAAAGAATCCATTGTTTCCGAAGATGGAAATGATACCCGATTGGCCGTTTCCTCTGACAAGAGTTCCTGTGATATCGGTACCGATATAATTTCCGATGACGATTGAACCTGTTATTGGTGTTCCCGGATCGGCGCTTAGTACAATACCTTGGCGGCCATTGCTTGAGATCAGGTTTCGCAAGGTAGTGTTATTGCCACCAATGGTGATGTTGTTGCTGTACACCACCACAATTCCATTTTCAGCATTACCCAAAGCCGTAGCGCCATCTACTGCAAGTCCGATGTAGTTATTAATGATTCGTGCACTCGTGCAACCGCCATTGATTACAATCCCTGTTCCGTTTCCTACACCGCCCCAAAGACGGCCATTGCCGGAGATGATATTTCTTTCTGCGGCGGTTGTACCTCCAATGATTAATCCTAAACAATTATTTAAAACGACGACACCACTCTTGCCGTTACCAAATGTAGCTGCGGCTCCAGATCCGTTTACGTCTGTACCGATGTAATTATTTTTTACCAATAAATTGTTACAGGCCGTTGTGATCCCATCATAATGAATACCGTCCACTCCGTTTGCAGAGATGATGTTTCTCGCGGCAGCCACAGTTCCTCCAATAAGGTTATCGCTGGAATTCGTATAACCGGAAATACCATTGCTTCCATTTCCTATGGCAGCGGTACCTCCAGAGTTAGTACCGATAAAATTACCTTGTATAGTTGTGTTGGAAGAGTTTTCAAGTTGTATACCATCCCACGCATTTCCGGAAATGGTATTCCCATCACCGGCGGCTATGCCTCCTATGGTAGGTGTAGGACAATTTTGCAAATGAATTCCGCTTCTTCCATTAGCAAGGGCGGCTGTACCGGTTGAATTGGTACCGATAAAATTTCCTCTGATGATCGCTGTGGAACAGTTGATCATCAAAAGTCCTTGCTCACCGTTTCCTGATAAGGTGTTTCCCTGACCAGCAGCAGCACCTCCGACAATCACGTTGTTACAACCTTCTACACGAATGCCGATGTAGTTGTTCCCAATGGCTCCAGTTCCTGCAGTATTCACACCTACTTTATTTCCTCTGATCACATGACCATTTGAGTTAAGGATATGCATGCCAAACCCAAAAACTACCGGTGCGGTATTACCGCTTGCACACACCACATTGTTGGTCACTACTGCGTTTGCAGAAGCATCGATTTTAATTCCATGCTCTTTGTTTCCCAAAGCGGCTGTACCGGCAAGGGTGGTACCGATGTAATTATTAGTGATCTGTGTACCTGTAGAAGTGCTGACCAACGAAATTCCGCTTTGTGTATTTCCGGAGATAATATTTCTATCTGCCAAAGCAGCTCCTCCAATGATGTTGTTGATGCTGGTGTTGATTTCGATACCACTGAAACCGTTTGGGATGGCTGCTGTACCTAGACGGTTACAACCTATTTTATTGCCTCTGATGGTATTGCCGTCACTGCCATTTACTAAAGCCATACCATGTTGAGCGTGGCCTGAAATAACATTGTTTAAAAAAAAGTTGTTGTCTGAGTTCACCAGGTAAATACCAAAAAAAGGACTGGAAGCTGCAGCTGCAGTTCCGGCTGTATTGGTACCGATGTTGCAATTTTGAATGGTAATGCCGTTTACACCGTTGATCTCTATGTTGGCAAAAACAGTACCGGCTCTATTGATGACCAATCCATCGAGCACAGAACCTGCACCTCCTGCATTGTTTAAAAAGAAGACCCAGTTGATGGCTCCTCCTCCGTTTAATTCTATGTTGCCTAGTGTAGCCGTAATGCTGATCTGCCTGGTAAAGGCTGGTAAAGTGCTGGCCAGGTTGATAGTCCCTGCCACACTGAATGTAATCGTATGAGGACCTGCAATAGCATTTGCTTGTGTGATGCAATAACGTAAGTCGCCGTTCAATCCAGCACCAGTGCCGGCATCAGCCAATGAGTTTACATTGTAAGCTGCTCCTAAACAGGTTGAAAAGCTTAAAAAAGCACAACTTATTGAAAAAAACATACTTATGAAATTGCCGGTAAAAAGAGTATAGCGTTTTTTCATATGTTTAAACGAGTACAAGGGTTTTTAATAGATACAAATATGGAGTTCATTCCATGTAAAACCAAAAAGTAAACCGTTTTTTTGATGTTAACTGACTGATAATGAGAAGTATTGTACTGATACTAATACGGTTACTCAGCATTTCTTACAACGTAAAAGCTGAGATTAAGTTTAAAAAAATAACTTTCAGGCAAAAGTGTGCCATATGTTTTAGCACTTAAAACGCACAAAAAACTTTTTTAAAATAATTTATTTTGCTTTTTTTTATTACACAAGCAGATGGTCGTTAAAATGAAGGCTCCTTCTTTATTTTTCAGCTTCTTTTTTAATTTTATAGTTAAAAAAAGAAGGTGTTTCTAATATTTATTGCTAAAAATTATAATAGCACGTTGTTTTTTTAAGCTGGAGACTCGTTTTTTAATATCTTTTTTAGACCGCCAGACCTTTAATCTAGAATAAATAGTCCATTTAAGAGTTTTCCCAAAAGGGGAATCAAAATCTACAAGTGGTCAGGTAATCTTTCAAAAGGAAATGCGTCGGCCATAGGATAAAAGAGATTTTTATGTTCGCACGTTTTTCTTTCTGCTTGCTGCTCACCTAAATAAAATAATGTAGGGTATTCGAAGTATTCTTTTTAAGTGACTTTAAAATGCAGGGGGCATAATAGTTGTAAAATAAGGAAAAAGAGATTTACCTTAATTTTTACACGCACACTATGAACTTCAGCAATTGGACAGCTATTGTATTTAATAAACTCACACATTGGGGCGTTGCGCTGATTGCGATGTTGCCTAATGTTATTTTGGCGGCTGTAGTCCTTGTTGGTTTTGTCTTCATTAGCAAATTTATAAAGAACATCAGTTATAAAATCCTCCTTAGGTTTTCCGAGAAGGAATCGATCAGCAGATTATTCAGTGCGGTAGCTTCCATGCTTGTCATGATCATTGGGTTATTCATTGCATTGAAAATTCTAAATCTGAACCAAGCGGTTTCTACACTATTGGCCGGGGCCGGTATTATTGGGTTGGCTTTGGGTTTCGCTTTTCAGGACCTTACGGCAAATTTCATCTCCGGAATTTTCATGATTTTCAAACGCCCTTTTGAAGTGGGGGAAGTGTTGGAGACAAACGGTTTTACGGGCACAGTAGAAGATATACAACTGAGAACAACCACCATTTATACGTATCAGGGTTTGCATGTGATCTTACCGAATAAGGACATCTTTCAGAAACCAATCATCAATCACTCAAGAAGTGAAAACAGAAGAGTGGAATTTACCTTCAGTGTTCCTGTTGAACAGGACTTGAATAAAATTACAACGGTTACCAAAGAAACATTAGACAAGCTGGATTTTCTTACAGAGAGTAAACCCGCCCAAGTTTTCTTCACGGAAATAGCCGATAAATCGGTGAAGCTCGTCATTTGGTTCTGGGTACCTTTTCACAAAAAACCAAGCTTCATGGAATCCAGGCACATGGCTTTGCTCAGCCTTATCGACAGTTACAAACAACAAGGAATGATTGCTGTTCCTCAATCTTAATCAACTTTCATAAATTAATTCAACCGCTATGAATCATAACGAAACCATCCTGCAATTTTTTCACTGGTATTATCCTGCCGATGGAAGTTTATGGAACAAATTAAAGGAAGAAGCACCCAAGCTACAGGAAATGGGCATTACGGCATTATGGCTTCCACCTGCTTATAAAGCCTGCGACGGCGGCGTAGGTTACGGTGCATACGACTTATGGGATCTAGGCGAATTTGATCAGCAAGGAAGTGTGCGCACAAAATACGGTACGAAAGATGAATATGTAAGCGCGGTAGAAGAAGCACATAAGCATAACTTAAAAGTAATTGTTGACGTGGTACTCAACCATAAGATGGGTGCGGATGAAACGGAAAAAGTATTGGTGCAGGATCAAGATCCAAACGACCGATTAAAAAAAGTAGGCGAACCTTACGAGCGCGAGATCCTCAGCAGATTTACTTTTCCCGGAAGAAAAGGAAAATACTCCGATTACATCTGGGATTTCAATAGCTTTAGCGGTGTAAATGATAAAGATGATTTAGGAAACAACGATAACTTCTATAGAATTGTTCACGACGAATACGGTGACAATTGGGATGACTCAGTGCTCGGAAGTGAAAATGGGAACTACGATTATCTGATGGGATGTGATATAGATTTCAGAAATCCAGCGGTAAGAGAAGAACTGAAAAAATGGCTGGACTGGTATTACGGTTTGATCAAATTTGACGGCATACGCATCGATGCGATCAAACACATGAATCCACATGCCATCAATGATTTGCTGGATCACGCACAATATATCGCAGGCGATAAAAAATTACTGAATGTAGCGGAGCACTGGACGCAGGATATAGGCGATTTGCTGCACTATAAAGAAGTATCACAAAGTCGTGTACAAATGTTTGATGTGCCTTTGCATTATAATTTTTATGAAGCGTCAAAATGCGGAGACCAATACGATATTAGAAAAATTTTCGATAATACATTGATGCAACAATCTCCGGATCGCTGCGTTTCATTTGGCGATAATCACGACACACAACCGTTGCAGATGTTGGAATCAACTATTGACTATTGGTTTAAGCCACTAGCTAATGCCATCATTTTATTAAGAGAACAAGGAATTCCTTGTGTGTTTTATACTTCCGTTTATGGCGCTAAATATTGCGATACGGGGAAAGATGGACAGCAACATGAAATAGAATTGGTACCAGTTCCGAACTTGTATGAAATGATAAAAACTAGACGTTACCTTGCCTATGGTATGCAAAGGGATTATCTAGATCATCCCAATACGATAGGCTGGACAAGGGAAGGTGTAGATGAATTTGAAAACTCAGGCTGTGCCGTGGTTTTGACAAATGGCAGTGAAGGATATAAAGACATGGAAATCGGTAAACGACATGCCGGCCGGGTATTTATAGATGTCACAAAAAACAGGCAGGAAGAAATCACCATCAATGAAGATGGTTGGGCGAGGTTCACAGTAAATGGAGGATCGGTGTCCGTTTGGATCAGGAAATAATTAACCAAGGAGGAGCGAATGAACGGGAAGTTGTTGATGGAATTGGCATGGAGTAAATCCATTGAGGTGTATCATCCTGATATTTCACGCATCCTGCGTATGTCTGCTAATCCCGTAATGCTGGCTTCTGACTTTGGTTTTATGGAAGGGTTGTTATGGCACAAAGGTGGCTATTTACTTTTTAGCGATCTGGTAAAAAATAAGATTTTCAAATATTCTAAAACGCAGGGTGTCGAAGTGTTTTTAGAACAAAGCGGATGGGAAGGAAAGCCCGGCCCTTTGCATTCGCAGCATTTTGGTTCAAATGGTATAGCTTATGATGCGGAGAATAACCTGGTGTTTTGTCGTCATGGTCATCATAGCATCGCAAGGATCACCAAGGATGGTTTGGTTGAAACGATTGTTGACAGTTACAAAGGCAGGCGTCTGAATAGTCCCAATGATTTAGTGGTTGCTGCTGATGGTAGTATTTATTTTACAGATCCACCGTATGGATTGGTGAATCAAAAACTGAAACCGGATATTGCCCAGCCGATTGCGGGTGTCTACCGTTGGTTTGAAGGCGAATTGACATTAGTATGTTCCGATTTTCAATACCCTAACGGTATTTGTTTTTCTTCCGATGCGCAGTATATCTATGTTGGTTCTGCACACGATGAAGAGAAGATGATTCGGCGTTATGAATTAAAAAATGGACAATTTACCAAGGGTGAAGTGTTTATTCCAGAGAATGCGGACGGCATAAAAACAGATAAACGCGGAAATATTTTTCTGGCTGCACAAGCCGGTGTAAGAATATTTTCTTCGGAGGGAGTTAAACTTGGAATGATTAAAATGCCAGCTGCCGTCAACAATATTTGCATAGAGGGCAATACCTTGTACATCGGCACGCCGCATCGCTTGTATCGGTTTGCGTTGAGAAGCAAATAACAAGAGAACTGAAAACAGAGAACTGAAAAAGGATACCTTCAGTTCTCTATTCTCTCCTATATTCTCGCCTGATAAGTATAAAGTTCAAAATACCTTCCTTTCTTCTCGATCAACTCTTCGTGTTTGCCTTGTTCTTGTATACGTCCGCTTTCGATCACTAATATTTGTGAAGCCTGACGGATGGTACTCAAACGGTGAGCGATAACAAACGTTGTTCGGCCTTTCATCAGTTCGGCCAAACTTTTTTGAATTAATGATTCACTTTCCGTATCTAAGTTAGAAGTCGCTTCATCCAGAATAATGATTTTTGGATCTGCCAGAATAGCTCGTGCGATAGCGATGCGTTGACGCTGCCCACCCGAAAGTTTCACGCCTCGTTCACCAATGACTGTATTCAAGCCCTCTTCAAAGCGATCGGTAAATTCATTGACGTAAGCAGCTTTTACAGCAGCCAACAATTGTTCTTCTGTAGCTTGAGGCCTTGGGAATAAAATATTTTCACGGATCGTTCCTTCAAATAAGAAATCATCTTGCAGCACGACGCCAAGGTGTTGCCGGTAACTCGAGAGACTAACTTTTGATAAATCAATTCCATCCAAGGTAATCAAACCTGAATCAGGATTTAAGAAAGTAGCGACCAAGCCAGCGATGGTTGATTTTCCTGAACCGGATGTTCCTACTAAAGCTGTTACCGAACCGGATGGCGCGTTAAAGCTGACGTTATGCAATACGTCCTTGCCCTCCTGGTAAGCGAAAGAGACATTGTCAAATTTAATATTACCGCTTATCTCCTTCAAACGAATAGTTCGTACCGCTTCATCGTCTTCGGGATCCATGTTCATGATTTCTTGCGTACGATCCAGCCCCGCAAAGGCTTCTGTCATTTGACTTCCGACGTCACTCATCTGAACAATCGGCGCAATCATGAAACCGAGGTAAAGAGTGAAGGAAAAGAAATCGCCCAGGCTCATTGTTTTATCGATCATGTTGTAACTGCCAATACCCATGATGCCAACGGTAGCCATACCGAGCAGGAAAGTAGAAGAACTGGTAAGGAAAGCCGTAGAGGTCAAACTTTTCTTGACGTTGTCAAACAAGCGGTCGGCACCTTTCTGGAAAATATTATTTTCTTGTTGTTCCGCATTGAATCCTTTGATCACCCTTACCCCATTCAGGGTTTCTGTTAATCGACCGGTTACTTCCGCGTTGATGATGCTGCGGTTTTTAAATATAGGACGGATGTAACCGAATGCTTTCATCGCAATGAAAGCAAAAACCGAAACCGGCAGCAAAGTATACAAGGTCATCAAGGGACTAATGTTAATCAACAGAATGAAGGAGATGACTGCTGTCAATGTACCACCGACCAATTGCACCAATCCTGTACCGATCAGGTTTCGGACCCCTTCTACATCACTCATGATGCGGGAGACAAGGGCACCGGATTTATTGTTGTCGAAGTAACTAATCGGTAAGGATAAAATTTTCTTTTGTACCTGCACACGCAGTTTTGAAATCAGCAATTGTGCTTCCACACTTAATAACCTCGTCAGCAGGAAAGACGTAACCGCTTGAATCAGGATCGCGGAACCTACGGTGAGTAGTAAAAGATGTAAACCGGCCTTATCTTGTTGGGGGATGATTTCATCGATGAGCGCCCTCGTTTTCCAAGGCAATACAAGACTCGCCAATCGGCTGATAATGATCAAAACAAGTCCTAGTGCAATGAGATTTCTTCTTGGCCAGATGATCGTTTTAAAAGCTTGGCCTATGGTGACTTTATTTTTTTTGGATGGCGCGTTGTTCATGAAATTGAAGTGTATTAGAATGGTATAGTATTATAGTAGTAATGTTATCTCCTTTGGGTGTCAGGTCTTTCGACCTGACACTGCTAGACCCTAGTAATGACGATTCGTTTTCATACAGACACCAAAAGAAATTAGAGTGTAATAGAATGGTATAGTTGTAATTTCTGTCTAACCCCTAAATCCCCTGAAGGGGACTTTCCAGCAAAATGATGCTTCGTAAAGGACTTTCTTTCAATGTTTTTTCTCCAAAAGAATAATAAGTATGTAGTGAACAAAGTCCTCTTTAGGGGATTTATGGGTTAGACGGTGTTAACAAGGTGTAGACGAAAATAAAAACAAAATATTTTAACAGTCTTTCTGCAATCCTAAGATTATGCTTTTAACGTTTGTTTCACCCCACTAAGTTCCCGTAAGAAGGTTTTAGCAGCCGTGATGCCAGATATTTTATCAACAATCAAGAGCAGCTTGTTAGGAGCTTCTTTCAATCGGCAGCGCTTCGGGTGTGTTTGAACGAAAGTCAGAATTTTTCCAAACACATCGGATTTAAAGTAGGCCTCGTTGTTGCCGGGTACAAACTGGCAACGCATACCGGTATTTTTAATCGTTAGTTTTTCAAAGCCTAGCTCTTCCGCCATCCAACGCATGCGCACCGTTTCGATCAGATCCTGTACTTCTTGTGGCGCAGGACCGAAGCGGTCTACCATGCTGGTTAAAAAATCCGCTAAAGCAGGTTCGTCTTTGATGTTATCCAATTGGGTATACAAACTCAAGCGTTCAGAGATGTTGTTGACATAACTGTCCGGTATCAAAATGGAAAGGTCTGTTTCAATCACACAGTCTTGCACCAGCTTACGCAGTTCATTCGCTTTCATGTCTTGTTCAAACAATGCTGCAAATTCTGTTTCCTTCAGTTCCATGATGGTTTCGTCCAGTAACTTGTGGTACATTTCAAAACCAATATCTGTAATGAATCCGCTTTGCTCGGCACCCAATAGGTTTCCCGCACCGCGTATGTCCATGTCACGCATCGCTACTTTGAAGCCGTCTCCCAAATCTGAAAATTCTTCCAAGGCGCCCAATCGTTTCCTGGAATCCCCGGATAACGTGGTCGGAGGAGGCGTGATCAGGTAGCAGTATGCTTTTTTATTAGAACGGCCTACACGCCCTCTCATTTGATGCAAATCAGACAAGCCAAACATATGCGCATGGTTGATGATGATGGTATTCGCATTCGGTATGTCCAAACCGGATTCAATGATGTTGGTAGAAATGAGAATGTCGTATTCCCCTTCTACAAACTTCAACATCACTTTTTCTAATTTGTCACCTTCCATCTGCCCGTGGGCAATGCCGATTTTCGCGTCGGGCACAAGTCGTAATAAACTATTGGCAATGCCATCTAAGTCTTTGATGCGGTTATGAACAAAGAAAACTTGTCCGTTACGTTTTAGTTCTTTCACGACAGCGTCGCGAATGACCTCTTCGTCGTATGCGTGAATCTCTGTGGTTACCGGTTGCCTGTTGGCCGGTGGTGTAGCGATAATGGACAAGTCACGCGCACCCATTAAAGAGAACTGCAGCGTTCTCGGAATAGGTGTGGCTGTGAGCGTCAGCGTATCGACATTGACTTTAAATTCTTTTAGTTTATCCTTAACCGTCACACCAAATTTCTGTTCTTCGTCTATGATGAGCAACCCCAGGTCTTTGAACTGAACATCTTTTCCTATGATGCGGTGCGTACCGATGAGGATATTAGTTTTCCCTTCCTTCACGCGTTGCATCGTTTCTTTAATCTGCGCGGTGCTTTTAAAACGGTTGACGTATTCAATCAGGCAAGGGAAATTGGATAAACGTTCATGAAACGTTTTATAGTGCTGCATGGCCAGTATAGTAGTCGGTACCAATACAGCTACTTGCTTGCCATCGCAGACCGCTTTGAATGCCGCGCGTATGGCTACTTCCGTTTTACCAAAACCTACATCACCGCAAACCAGTCGGTCCATCGGATGAGGTTTTTCCATGTCTACTTTTACATCAGCAGTGGCCTTCGCTTGGTCCGGCGTGTCTTCATAGATAAATGAAGATTCCAGTTCGGCTTGCAGAAAAGAATCCGGACTGTATGGAAAGCCCGGTGCCGATTTGCGTTTGGCATAAAGTCTGATCAGGTCTTTCGCAATGTCGAGAACCTGTTTCTTTACTTTGGATTTTTTAGCTTCCCACTCTCCGGTACCCAATTTACTCATCTGCGGAGGGCCGCCTTCTTTGCCGCTGTATCGGGAAATTTTGTGTAAAGAGTGAATGCTGATCTGAAGGATGTCATCGTCTTTAAACACCAAGCGAATGAGTTCCTGTGAATAACCGTCTTTTTCAGTTTTTGCCAAACCGGCAAAACGTCCAATACCATAATCCACATGGGTAATGTAATCACCGGATTGAAGGTTCTTCAATTCCTTTAGGGTAATGGCTTTGGACTTGGAATGTTTTTCTTTGGTTTTGTAACGCAGGAAACGTTCAAACAGCTGATGTTCTGTATAGATCAGTAGTTTGCGGTCTTCGTCATAGAAGCCTTCTTTCAACGTGAAAGGAGTCGTGCTGAATTGCAAATAAGGATCTAATTCTTCAAAGATAGTCGTTAACCTTTCTATCTGTTTGAGTGATTCGGAAGCAATGCAGATGGTATAACCGGCATGTGTTTTTTCTGCCAGGTCTTCTGCCAGAATTTTAAAATCCTTATTGAAGGAAGGTTGTATTTTTGTTTTGAAGGTATATTCCTGTGTCGCTTTGTACAAAGCGTATTTGCCAAGCTGAACGACTTTTCTTTTCGCAAATAAGCTCAGCAATTCTTCCGCACTGACATAAAGTATGGAAGGATCAGTGACTAAAGTAGAGCCACCGGATTCTTTGAAGAGTTTGTTGTAGAAAGCAGTTGATTTCTCAAAACCGGTTTCTATCATGCCTTTTATCAATTGGCCTTCTTTGATCCAGTAATTTGTAGTATCGGGTAGGTAGTCGACAATACTCTCTCTGCGTTCCTGAAGAAGCTTGGTTTGTATATTGGGAATGATCGTGATGAAATCATGGTTCTCTATCGAAAGTTGTGAATCCGGATTGAAAGAACGGATACTTTCAATTTCATCGCCGAACAATTCAACGCGGTACGGGTAATCGTTTGAATAAGAAAACACATCGATGATTCCTCCTCTTACCGCGTATTGACCGGCTTCAAAGACAAAGTCTGTTTTTTCAAAATCATAGGAAGACAAAAACTCTTCCATGAAAGAAAGATCCAGCGCTTCTCCTTTTACAGCCTTAAAGGTATTGTTGACGAGAGAAATCTTATTGATTACTTTTTCACCGAGTGCTTCAGGATAAGTCACAATACAGCAACTTGCTTTGGGGTCGTTGCATTTGGTGAGTACTTCCGCACGGAGGAGAATGTTGGCATTATCAATTTCTTCATGCTGGTAAGCTTTTTTATAAGAGGCAGGAAACATCAGCACCTCTTTGTCCGGCAATAACGTCTGCAGGTCATTTTGAAAGAAATGTGCCTCGTCTTTTTCTGGAAGTATGAAAAAGGAAATGTTTGCATCGGTAGATAAGGCTGCCGCCACAAGAGCTTGTGCGCTGCCTGTCAGACCGCTGAGTTGTAACTTACAGTCTGTGCTTGTTTCCAGTTTGCTTTTGATGTCTTTGCAAAAGGAATCGTTTTGATAAATGGATAAAATGTCTCTTAACTTCACGCTGATACAAAAATAATAAAATCAGCGTTTAGAAACTCATGGATGTAACAAAGATTTCAATTACCAAAAAGAAACATTAACACCCTGTCCCCCTTTATAGGTAGCCTTCCAACTTTTTGACCGGATGGCCAGCGTGCAGCTGTGGTGAAATGGAGGTTGATTTTCCTCGAATGGATGTTGGATGTTGAGAAAAAGTGTTTTTCTGTCTTTGCTCAGACAAACTCCTGTAGGTTCAGCACCGGCAGGAGCGGTGAGGAAACGGTAAAGACTATCGATGCCAGGGTTTTGGATACCGGCATCTAACCACCAGACTTCGTTGCCATCGTGTATGTCTTCGATTTGATCTTCACACATGATGAGCCATGTTCTGCCGTTACTTTTGAAGGCCGCCAGCGCATCGGGATTGGAGAAATATTTAGTGGTGTCTTTAGTACCTCTTCCTCCGGCAAGTCTTAGCGACAGCTGATCTGTTTTCAGATCAAAGGTTAGTAAGGAGCCGTCGGCATAGTGCAGCGTATCGCCTTGTATTTTATTTTGCAGGTGTTTTGCAAAATTATTCTTTTTTAATCCATGTAAAGAAAGACACATAGGCAAAGCACCTGTTTCAGTGATGTAGAGTTTGTCCTCTACCCCTGTCATCCATTCCATGCGGGCAAAGACTGTCGCTCCTTTCCTGAGAGCGATGTCTCTGATGATGAGTAAAGAATCAAGTTCTCCGGGCAGCGCCATCCAATGATTTTCGCTGTTGTGTTGGTCGTAGGCGTAAAGTGTTCCTTTGTCAAAGTCATAAGGATGATCTGCGACAAATTTGAAAAATACAGAAGGCGCATGGTCGTCTGTCATGTAGAGTGTTTTACCATCTTTACTCAGCCAGCCCGATTCATGCGAGAAACGACCAAGGGTATACAATTTCTTCACTGCTTTACTGGAAGAGGGATCAATCTCTACCATCCATCCCATGTTCTGATAACGTTTTAAGTGGTTGATATCAGAAGTATCGCGGAAGCCTTTTCCTTTTTTGTACAATGCCTTATTACTCTTCGGAGGAAATTCTTCCGCTGAAAGAATGCGTTTTGTTTTGGGAATATACACGCCGCCACAATTGTCGTAAGTGCCGCCAACAGTACTAAAGTCTACCGCTTGAAATTTTCCGCTGCGTTTCCATTCGTAGTCTTTTTTGCGTAGAGAAAAAAATGTTCCACCACCGCCATCACCCAATACACTGTTCGTATCGTTGGATTCGTGGGAAACGAACAAGGTCGCTTTTTTAGTAGAAGATCCGGGTAGAAAAACGGTATAATCGTGATTGCCTTTCGAAGGGCTCATTTGCCCCAGGTTGTTGTATACCGAATCGCCTTGTTCAAATAAAGTGTAGTATTCAAATTCTTCAGACAACACCAGTGTTTTAGGTGCAGGGCTATAAGGACTTTCTTTAAAAGGCGCCTGAGGAAATTGAAAAAGAGTCACCTGTGCCTCTGCATGAAAAACAAACAGGCAAAACAGAAGGAGTATATATGCATCGTTTTTCTTCATACCGCCCGTGTCAGGTCGAAAGAAACCCATCACAAATTATTTTTATAACTAACAACTAACAACTAACAACTAACAACTAACAATTATAAATTAATTTCAAGTAAAAACAATTCAGAAGTTCCATTGTCCGGGTCGGCTACAGCCAAAGCTGCCATGGTGCCGTCTTTGTCTTGCTCGTAGATGCAAATGGATTCCCATTTGGAAATCATTGTTTGTTCATCTTTACCAATGATCACGTTAAGATTCCCTACGGTAATTTTGTTAGTCGTATTCTTCTCACGCCCTCTTTCGGGTAAATCACTTAGAGAAAAAGTTCCAATAGCAGAACCTAATATGGCACCATCATCGTAAGCATTGTCTGTATCTTCGCAGGAAGCAGTGATGTATACGGTGTCATTGAAATAACAAGCTCCGGAACAGGAGAAGGACAACCCATTGATGAGCGGAATCTCGAGTAAAAAGATTTCCGGGAAAGGAGTACTTTCTGTATGACCCTGTAAAAACTCCACCATCTCCGGCAAAGGATAACGGATCAATTGTTGTCCTGCACGGTTAATGAAATAGAAATGGTCACCGGCGATGAACGAGGCCTCGATGTTGAGTTCAGGACTTTCAAAATCGGGATGACTGGTAATGAGCCGGTATAAACTGTTGAGGTCTTTTTCCCAAACGATGTGTTTTTTATTGTAAGACGTCGGCAGCTTCACCAGGTAGCCCATGCCTCGTTGTGGCAAGACAGAACCGGAACCGGCAACAAATAAATGCGGATAGCCATTGATGTCAAAAGACACCATGCTTTCAAAATCTGCTTTTAAAGGCTTGGGAATTCTACCGTCTTTTTTTTCTGGTGCTGTAAATAAATTGACTTCGTGAATAACGCGCAACTCATGATTCAAGCCGTACAAAATTTCACTGTCGTCGCCAATGATGTAGATGATGCCATTGACCAGTTCTATACCGGAGCCCGAAGGGATGGAGGGGAGCGTCTCGTGTTTGAGGATGGTTAGTTGCACAGTTGTTAGTTGTTAGTTGTTAGTTGTGTTTTAACCATAACTGATATAACTAGGCTATCAATGAATCCACTATTCTTATTATTCTTCAGTGAAGATAAAATATAAAACATATTATTTTTATAACTAACAACTAACAACTAACAACTAACAACTAACAACTAACAACTAACAACTAACAACTAACAACTAACAACTAACAA
>JAQZBV010000136.1:0-9846 GCA_029237685.1 Cytophagaceae bacterium
CATTGGCTTTAAAAGCATTGTATACCACTGTAGATTCGTTCCATTTGATGAAATACAAACCATTGCCTGTTTTATTTACGGCCGCAGCACCCTGATCTTTTGTCCAGGCAGAACGAGCGCCTTCTACTTGTACCATCAATTTTTCAAACAACAGTTTTTTAGCAGCGATGCTCCACACCATGTTCTCCTGAGGTCTTAATCCTACTTCCAAAGGAACGGCATTAATAGAGGCTGCCTGATCCTTGGCATAGAAACCGATGAGAGATAGTTCATCCGCATTGACTTTATAGGTCAGTTTTATTCCGCCTCCCAATCTTTGATAAGTAGGAACCGCGTCTCTATTGGTACTGTCGTATTCCACTGCTTTCAAAAAACGTCCGCCCATAGCGGCAACGCTGAGTTTATCTCCTCTGTATTCTACACCACCACCAAAAAAGTTATGTCCATTTAATGTATAGGGAGAAAACGTAAGGTTTCGGTACCCACCATGAAAGGTCCATCTTTTATAAGTAGGACTTAATCCGTAAATATTAAAGGGTTGTCTATACGAATAACTTTGATTAGAAAATGAAAACGAAAAAGGTAAAGAGAACCCGTAAATGTTAATGTTTACGTTGCCACTCAACACATAAGAATAAGGATTCAAACGGTTTGAAATACCATCCGCGATGTAAAAATTATTGGAAAGGCCTACACCTCCCGTCACTTTAATACCGCCTTTTTTTCCAATCTGATCGAGTTGTTGTCCGTACATGGTTACGGACAACAAACACAAGATAGCTGCTAAAAAATTTCTCATATCATTACAAAAGACCTCACCCTAAAAAGAAGAGGACAAATCTGGTTAGGGGTTAAGGTTATTTAGTCACTATTAATTTAAATACAATTTGCTTCTCACCTGCCACTAGTTTCAAATGGTATAGACCGGCAGTTTGAATATCAGGCAAGGTCACGTTATAGGTTGTTTTACCGGACAGTTCTATAGTAGATAAAATAGCACCACTCATTGGCTACGATACCCACCCCTTTACTAGGGTTAGGATAGGCAGACAGCGATTGAATTTCAGGTGCTACAAAATAAGGTTTGTCATCATTCGGATTCTTAGGTTTAGCATGCAAATCCTTTTTCAATTCTACCTTGCAACCGTCTCTCAATGACTTTTGAGTAATGTTATAACTTCCTGAATCAGGAAGTATAAATTCTATGAAACGGGTGCCTACAGGATAAACATTACCGTCTTCTCCATTCAATGAATCGATCGTTCCTCCTCTCAGGATTGTTACACCTTCAGAACTAAACCAAGTATACTCAGTAGGAACAGGAAGTGAAATATCCACTAACACAATGGTGTCTCCTGCATATACTTCGCTGCTCACGATGAAGTCAGGATTAATCGGCCTCGCTTTAAAGACTACATTGGTAGATCTGTTGAGCTCACAACCAAAGTCATCGGACACAAACAATTTTAAGTTAGGCGCAGACTCTGTCATGGATGCCGTCTTTGTTCTGATGGTATCGTCCCATGCATCTGATTTCCATTTGTAAGTCAACCCATCATCCAATCCAGGATCAAGCACGAAAGCAGGGCCCGGACAAGGCGTATACAAAGGATCGAGAATCTGAATCGGTGGATTGCTCGCGGCAAGCTGACAGAGCAAAGGTTGTACCTTATAGCTTGCACTGAATTCGGAAGAACGTAAGCCTTCATGATTTTGCGCTACGTAACAATTTTCCTTGGCGAAAGAGAAATATTCTCTTGGGACATCAATCGTCCAGATACCGGTCGCGTCAGACTGAGCAAATACTTTATTGACATAGGCGACAGATTGACTGGTATCTTTAACAGACTCATAGACTTCGACAACCACATTGGGTTTTGAAGTACCGCTCAAACGCACCGTCTGTGTATCTACCAGTATACCTTGTGTAATAAAAGGGAACAGAAGACCGCCATTCGACTCCTCAGGCGTTCCTGCGTGGATGTTAATCCCTTTATTATTAGTCAGTGTCGAATGAATAATATTTCTATTCATTCGGATATTATCTGAACTCACCAGACTGATACCGTCTATTTTGAAACCAAAGATGACGTTATCTGATGTTTCCATATTGGTACAGTTTTTCAAGACGATACCTGAAGAATCCACACCATGCTGAACTCTTAATGAATCGGTTCCAATCAGGTTTTCACCAATTAAACCACCGGTAGTAGATTCTGCATATATAGCGGCCCAATTCATTCCTGAAATTTCATTACCCAATATGGTATTTGCTTCAGGTGCACCATCCACGGAAGGCATTATTGTAAATCCTCGCATATCGGCAGGATGAACAACTAAACTTAAAGAGTCTATGCCAACCTTATTCCCGAAGAAATAATTGAACGATGAATTACCTGTAATCAAGAAGGCAGAAGAAAGAGAACCGTCTGCATAAGGATCTATCACAGCAATTCGGTTGTAAGTAAAGGTTTGCGAATTGCTATTGTTGACTTTTGCCGCGATACCTGTAGCCGGTTTATCTGGAGCACCGATACTATTATTGGTAAACACGTTATCGGCCGCCGCACTGTCTGCTAAAAATGCAATTTCAGAAGAATTATAGATCAATGACTTATTGACTATATTCTTATAGGCACTATCAGAAGCAATGACGGCAATGGTGACACTATCGATGCGAGAACCTATAATTTTATTCTCCCCTGCTCCTTCCGTAAGAAGAACACCGGCATTGTAATTATGTATCTCCAGATTCTTCACTTCATTCTCATTACCTGTCACTACAAATGCAGTATCTAAGCGCGCCGTTGGATCGCTAGACAGGAAGTGGAAATTCTCAATCTTGTTTTCATTGTTCGCAATGCGTACGCCTAGTCTCGCATCATTGAACCAGATGTTTCTTAATTCACAGACATCTGAAGAATCAACTAAATTAAATACATAAGCGGTATCTATATTTCCTGATTCCACAATGATGCGTTGATCTTCACCTGCTCCATAACCAATCTGAGTATTACCGTCTTTTACATAGCCCAAATAACTATAAATAGGATCTAGCAAAGAGTCCAGTGTAATGTGATAAGGTCCCGGCTGGAATTCCGGATAATCAATCTGGAATACTACACGTGACGCCAAATCTGAAGCATTGACTTGAAGCAAGGCATCTCTCAAAGAATTTGCACCGTTGTCATAATCGTTTCTTACATAAAACACATCAAACACCGGAGGTATATGCAATACGCTCGACGTTTTGGATGTATTGCTGTCAGGACTGATAGCGACGGCAATGGCATGGTACCATGTTACCGTGTCTTTATGGTATTCCTCTCTTGGAATACGTACTTCCCATAAACCGTTGTTATCGGTGTATCCTGTTACCAGGTATTTATTCATAGAAGCAGACAATGAGTCAGAGAAGAATACTTCTACGCTATCCCCAGGCTCTGCTGTTCCTTGTACAAACAATCCTCTTCTTTTATCTGTACCCAACTTGATCGAATAATGCAGATCTGTAGGTTCTTGTTTACCGTAGTTGGCCACATTGGTTTCGCCCTTATGAATGTTAATACACAAGGCTGAATCTTTAGGTATGATATTGTTGTACCGTACGTTTCTTACCGTATTTCTTGAAATGAATACTTCTGTGGAAGAATGAATATCAAAAGCATCCTGAACAACTCTGCCAACAGTGTTATACTTAATTTGTATGGAGTCCGAACCGTTTACTTTGATTGTATTGCCATCCGCACGTTGAAAAGAGTTTCCGGTAATCTCCGCTACATGGGAATTGTTCAATGTCAAATAAACCAAAGCACTGTCTAAAAAGTTATTTCCTCGTATGTTGAAGCCGGTTGAATTTTTAAATTCTACCGGAACCACCGCTTTATGTGTACCAAATGTATTCGTGTTTACAGAGCCGGTTGAATTATCCCATATCAATGATTTATTGTCGCTTAATCTGGAAACAAAGGTATTGCTGATAACCGAAGCCGTAACCGCATTTTGAATAGACAAAGATGTTTCCGAAGAAATAGTATCTTCTCCTACCACACCAAATTTATTTCCATTAACAGTCAATGTATCATTGCCTACAGCAAGCACGCTTGTTTGTAAACCGCCAAACTCATTATACTTTAAGGAAACAAACTTAGCTCCTGGATCTAATGACACACCTATTGCAACCAATGCAGGCGGAGTAGGACCCGATGGCACAGGGCCTCTGAAAGAAGATCTGGAAACCACCAAGCTATCAGCATTTGCTCTTGCGCTCAAAGCGATGTTTGAATTATTTTCAAAATCAAAGCCATTGATCGTAATGCTATCGGCTAATACCAGAATACCGTTCTTACAATTATCAACGTGCAAGCTGTCGAATGTGGATGCACCTTGTGCCTTTTCAATCGTCCAAAGCGTATCCGCCGGTATAATCAACTTAGAGCCATCAATGCCTCCGCGCAAATTATCTGTGGTTATATTTCTAGCATTAAACGTTACCCCATAAGGATTTTGAATAGCCTGAAGTTTCATTTGCAATTCCACATCCTTATCTCCGTATTTGTCTACGTTAAAGAAAACGCCGACATGGCTCTTTTGTCCGTTGGCACAATTCACCGCCATGCGCAAGGAGTTAGGCATTGGATATTCATTATCCGTGGTATCTTTTAGAGAAGTCACGTAGCAATTACCTAAGATATACATCTTGCTTAACGGAGAGGTGTTTTTCAACAAATCAGTAGCCGTTGCAACAAGGTATAAAGTACTGTTTGGTTTTACCCTTTGGAGATGTGCAGAGTCAACGATGACGGTCCAGGCACCTCCTGCAACGGCGCGGCCGCTGCCCATAAAGAGTCTGGCTTCTTCATATCCACCTTCTCCCAAATAGACATGCACAGAATCATCAAGCGCAGCACCTGTACCATATAGGTATAGTTTCTTGCCGATGTATTCATGATCATTAATAACTGGTTTCGCTTTATTGTTGTTACCCGTGTTGGCATGTGCAATAGCAAAGGCTGTAGGTCTTCCTAAGCTGATGTCGTTTTCAAAGAAGACATTATAAGTAATGATATTAAATTTACCTCCGTCTACTACAATACCGCCTTTCTTGTTATGGAAGAAGGTGTTGATACTGTCTTCATCGTCGAAGCCCCCTATTTTGTTATAGGACGATTTGATGCGTAGACCTTCACCTGAGCTGTAGTTTTTAGATCCTACGTACTCCGCGCCCACATTATTCGCGTGAAGCAAACAAGTATCTGATCCTGTATCCAAGAATATGCCGTAATCAACAATAGAGGAAATGTTGTTGCCTTGTATATAGGTTTTCCCTGAACCCAATACATAAATACCGGTATTAACAGAATCCAAGGTATTGAAGTTGACGATCGCACTATCGCAATCGATAATGTTGATGACTTTATTCGTAACCTTCTTAGCTTTCGTATTCTGCACGGTCGGCTTGAATGAGTTCTGAACATAGATACCATTCTGGGAACCATTGACCTCATTTCTGTAAACCGCCGTTTTATGCGTATGATCCATGAATATAGCCGATTCACTAATGATCGTTCCGGCACTAATCGCTGCAGGATTAAGAGTTCCCATGATGTTGCTATTCACTCGATGGCGAGCTCCATCCAAAATAGTGATACCGCGGTATGCTTTCCGGATCTCATTTTTAAACAAATAACTATCGCTGCCATTTTTAAGTGCGATACCTACTGCTGCAGTTGTATTACCGGCAGTGATGGCATTGCGCAAGAGTTTTTGATTCACCCCTTCCGTGTAGATACCAAAATGAGATATACCTGTAATGGTATTCGTATCAATGACAATACCGTTAGAACCGATCAATGCAATACCATTCTCGCCGGTCGACGAAATGCTGTTCATTTTAATGTTGCCGTATTTGAACACGGTAGTCTTCATGCCGATACCTGCTTTCACAAAGTTTGTCAACACGTTGTCATTCAATTCTACAATCTTAGCATTGGCAATGGCGATACACGTATCATAGCCGCTAATACGTATACCATACACATTAAACTGATCGGTACCGCGTGTACTGAATGCATGGGTTTGTGTAGAGTTATCCAAGAGTTCAATCGTAGGATTTCCTTTCACATAGCCAGGTTGTGAAGTCGCATCGACAATCAATTGAGTAGCCGTGATCAAAGGTAAATCGCTGACAGGTTCAATCGTTGACAAACCGGCAGGTGAAATATCGAACTGAATCAGGTTACAGGTATTAAGGTTGGCTTTATCAATTGCTTCTCTCAAAGAACCTGTCACGTTATCCGCATTCGTAGTGACAAGGCAAATTTTCAATTCCGGATTAAATACATTGGATGCTTCCGATGTTCTTCTATTTGTATTACGCGCTGTTGCTTTGAAATAGTAGTTCTTGGCATCTACAGCAGCAATCGGCAGTGAAGCAATCCAAACTCCGGCTGAATCTGCGCTTGTATTCAATACATACTGATCCAAATCGTTTCCTTCTACATCCGAGTAGAACAATTCGATATAGTCTAGAGGCACTGACTCTCCGATTAGGAACAATAGCCCATCATGGAAAGTCGCGGAGATGATGTCAGGAGTTGGAATATTGCTGTTTGAATTAGCCGGTGTATTCAAATGTAATTCGATCGGCTTACCGGTCAATTGCAAGCCTTCCACGGTATTCTCAGCGATCATGATGGAGTTAGACTGAACTGCGTCAAATCCTCTATCTGTCACTTGCTTCAACTCATTATTAAAGAAGGTAGTAGATAAGGAGTTTTCTATCCATACTCCAGTTTTTGCTTTTCCAATAAGATTGGCAGTGACGTCAGAAGAAAAGAACTGCACCAGATGCAAGGCTGCGTTGTTCGTTCCTGTGCCTTGAATGGTATTGTCTACAATTTGTCCTCGGGAGTTATGAATGTATAATGGTATACCTTTATACGCTGCAGGCGTCAGAGGATTAATCCCCTCACCTATATTTTCAATGCTATTCTCACGAATATCTACTGAAGTCGCATTTTCGATTGAAATACCGAATTCACTTATCGCGCCTACTGTTCCGTCTTTCTTAATACCCAGCTTGTTCTTCTGAATGACTAAAGAGCCTTCTTCTGAACGGATGGCTGCTGCACTGTTGGCAAAGAAGTTATTGGTGATGGTCTGCACAACAGCTGGTCCTGAAGCATTAACCGCAATACCCAAGGTATTATTGATAAATTGATTGGAGTCGATCAAGGCATTTGAACCTTGGCAATACAATGCGCTGGCAAAATTATCGAAGGTCAGATTTTTAATCTCAAAGCCATTGGTTGCCCAAGTGAAACCGACCAATGCATTGCTTTGCGCTTTGATGGACACCGGTGTATCAAAAGGATTGATTTTTACCCCGTAATTATTGGTAACCGTAAATCCGGAAGAAACCAAAATCTCATTCGGAGTGCTTGGCAGCTGGAATTCTATTCTGGCCGGAACGCCGCTGATACCGGCAAGGTTTGCACAATTTACCGCATCACGCAACGATTCTTTACCGGAATCCAATGTGTTTTTCACATAACATACCTGAACAAAATTTCCAATTCTTACAGGCGGTGATAAAGGAGATGTATTTCCTAACGCATCTGTAGCTGTAGCTACTACGTAGTTGTTTTTATTCGGTACGATGAGAGATGCAGGGATGATTACCGTAAAGTTACCGGCTCCATCCGCATAGACCTCTTCCGCATAAGTATAGGCTTGCTCCGGATCGTAAGTGCTCATGAAGAACTGCACCCTGTCAAATGGTTTGGCTTTACCCGTCACCGACGAAACACCAGCGACACTAGAGCCCACCATGTTGTATGGAACAGGCTGTAAATTATTACCGTTTACGATATGAGCGATCGCCAGCGTGTTATCAAATATTTCATTGAACAAAATACTGTTATTCAATCCTCCAGAAACCAACACGCCAAATTTAGCAGCGTTAACGATTCTGTTACCTTCGTTTACTTTACCGATCAGGTTGTTGTTACCTGTAATGTAAACCAACGTATCGGTGCTATAAACAGACGTCTTGCTGGAATAGGTATTGATAGCAGAAGCAGTCAAAGCATTGTATGAACCTGTTATTTTAACCGGACGAACACTCTTCACTACATTCAGTTTTGTAAATGTTGAATAATCTCCGTTTACCGTAATGGCATTTCTAAAGGCCGTAAGCCCCAGGTTATTGATGTTAACACCATCCGCTGTGATTTTAAACGCATCAAATAAGCCATCTCCTTTCACAAAAATCAATGGATCAATTCCACCCTGAGTACCATTGATTGTAAGAGGAACAACAATCTCACTGAGGGGTGAAAGAATAGAAATGCTATCCGGTGTTGTTATAGAGAAATTGATGGTCAAACAACCTCCTGCATTGGCATTGTCTACTTCTCCTCTTAATGAACCGGCTCCTGAATCATTACTATTAGAAACTGTACAAACACAAGTGAAACAACCGATCATAAACGGTTGCGACAATTCAGAAGTATTTCCTAAAGCATCGGTGGCTGTATTGACGTAATAGTTCTTCTGATCCGGATCGAAAGACACCCCTACAGGAATTTCAATTTCAAACACGCCCGCGGCATCCGCCTTAGCATAACCAATATAGCGTAAGGCTTGTTGAGCGGTATTGTCGTTGGCAAATAGTTCTACCGTATCGCCTGCAATGGCGGTTCCTTTCAGTATAACACCTCCGCTGGCAGCTCTACGGTATTTAGTAAATACGGCAGGAATTTTAGCTGTATTGCCGGCTGGCAATACAGCAGCATGTAAATCAATGGCTTTAACGCTAGCATTTGTGTTAACGAAGGTAGTTCTTGAGATCTTGTTCAAGTCGTTGGTTACATACACACCGCCCTTTACATTTTCATTGATTGTATTGGAAACAAGAGTAGAACTACCTGCCAGGTAAACGCCGTATTCCTCATGATTAGCGATGCGGTTGCTTTTAGCAATAATTCTACCTGTACTCACATAGATACCATACTTGGTATTGCCTATAGGATTGCCTGTATTCGTTAATCCGATAAAATTCGATTCTATAGTATTCGAGTTAATAGAAGCCGCTAAAATTCCGTGTTGACCATTTTTACCAATCAAATTTCTATTGATCTTATTGGAAGCAGAGCTACCATTAAGATGAATCCCGTTTGTCAAGTTACCTGCAACTACTCCATCGTACTGCACACCAATAAAATTGGTATCGATCGTATTGTTGTCTGAGTTATTGATATAAATGCCATCTAAAGCAGAACTCAAAATGGTATTACCTGATAGCGTATTTTCAATAGAAGCAGCATTTAGCCATATACCATTCTTACTGCTTTGCGAAATACGGTTAAAGCGAATATCATTGTGAGAAGATCCTCCAAAAATTGCCAATCCATTTTTAGAGGTAGTAATCGTATTGCGATGAATCCTATTGTAATTCGTATTGCCGACTAAAGCGATAGCATCTCCTGACGAAGTAATGGAGTTATCCGCAATAAGATTATGATGTACATTTTCTTTTAATTCGATAGCGCTTTCCTGATTATTCACAAACACATTGGAATCAATGGATGAATAGCTTACGTAAGAAGATACAGAAATCGCATTCTTAAAGTTTCTGAATGTTAAACCAGAAATATCGTTGTAGGGTAAATTTTGACCTACAACCAATGCATTTTTATCGTACAGTGATCCGTCAATGATGATGGAATACACGCCAGGCCCTGACTGAGTAAATCCTTCGATGATTACAGAATCAGTAAGTACGGGCAAAGCGGTAATTGGTTTGATGACGAAAGGCCCCGTGCCCGGAATAGCAAAGTCTAT
>JAQZBV010000136.1:9867-31923 GCA_029237685.1 Cytophagaceae bacterium
CTGCCATACTTGGTATTTGAACATTCTATCGCTTCTCTTAGAGAACCCACTCCATCGTCATCGGTATTGGTTACATAACACGGACATTTCAAGGATATGAATCGTATGGTATCGGAATGAGCCACACAACCTTTATCAGTGGTGACGGTTAATGTATACTTACCTGTTTTGGTAGGATACATTTTATTCTTCGTCTCATACAGCTGACCATCTACATACCATGCGTAAATTGGATAAGTATCTAATCCTTCAAATGAAAGACGATCACTGGCGCAACGTTCATAAATACCAGGAGGGAAAAACGAAAGATCCGGCAATGGATTTTGAGTAACTGTTTTTGATGCACTTATCGCACAGCCTGATAGAGGATTGGTAGAAGTTACTGTGTATGTGCCACCCAAGGTAACAACAATGGAACTTGTAAGAGCACCGGTATTCCAAGAGAAATTGTTAGTAAGGTTAGAGCTAAGGGTTATCGGACTGTCTGTACAAAATGCAGATGGCCCTGATATAACAGGTTGAGTCGGGCCTGCTTTTATCACCAAGGTTAAGGTGTCAGATTTTGCCTGACAACCTGTAATGTTAGTCGTGCCTTTACTTGTCACCGTAACATAATAATCTCCTGCGTCAGCCAATGAAACAGAAGTAAAACTATACTTAGTATTATTAGGTCCAGCTGCTACTCCATTTTTATACCATTGAAAATCGAAATCTGTTGTGCTTAACTGCGTACCAAAAGAAACAGAGCTATACTCACAAGCCAGTTCGTCACCTGTAACATTTGCTATAATTTTAGGTGCTACAGTAATCAATTGTTTATCTGTTAAAATCGAGCAGCCTGAATTATCATCAGTCAGTTTAAGACTATAATTATTAACCGCTGTAATATTTGAAAGAAAAATCCAAGGAGTTGTAGCAGCCGGTATCACATCCAATTCTTTGTACCAGGTAAATGTATTACCTGTAGCAGAAACAGGAACTGATAAGATGACGGAACCATCATAACAAGACTGAACCTGAGAAGGTGTAATAACCGGTTTAGCCGGTTTGTTGTATGCCGTAATATCGTAAGCCGGTAAGCTTACAATACAACCGTTTAACTTATCTGTAACAGTCGCTGTATAGTTACCAGTATTTGTTAATTGAACATTATTGATCAACAATTCGGTACCGGTAGCTGTCAAATCTGTTGTATTAAATTTCCATGCAAAAGAATACTTCGTTGCATCGAGATTGGTTTGGATAGACATGGCATCGCCAACACACACTTTTTTATTACCCGATAATAAATTAGGGACACTGTAATTTCTAACATTTACAGCTAATGTTGTCACCACACAACCAGGAACAGAGTAAGCTACTGTATAAGCGCCAGGATCAGTCGTTGTAATACTTTGAGTTGTATTTGGGATGATGACTCCATTCTTTTTCCAAACGTACGTACTGCCAAGTGGAGAAGTCAATGTTACCGATTTTCCGTTACACAAAGTCGTATCTCCTGTGATCACAATCTTCCCTACTTCGTTCGGAGTAAGTACCACTTGAGATTTAGTAATGCTGTGCTTACAACCCAAAAGATCCGTTACTTCCAATTTAATGTTCTGAGTACCTGCTGCCAGTTTTTGAGAAGGGTCAAACAAAGTAGAGGTATTACCATTACCGAAATCCCACAGGTACTTGGCTTTGGAATATAAGAATGTACTTTGATCAATAAACTTGTAAGTATTATCTGTACAAGGAGGAGGACTTATTGTAAAGTTGGCGACTGGAGGAGCTGTTACTGTAATTTCTTTTGAGAATGTGCTGGAACATTCTTTGAGTGTGATTTCATTCTGAGTATATACAGTGAGACTTACGGTATAATTACCGGAATTCACAAACAGGTGTGAAAAGTCTCTTGAGCCGGAACCAGATAACCTTCCTGATGAATAACCATCACTGACATCCCACTTCCAACCAACGATTGGAGAACCAGGTATATTGACAGACAATTCATTGAAAGATAACGACTGGCCTTTGCAACCCGGAGCATCCACCTTAAACAAAGCCGCTCCAGGAACTTCCACTTTAACCATATGCCCCTTACAGCCTCTGGTGAGGTATATGTTGAATATACCGACATCTGAATATTGTTTACTTGGAGGAGTTGCAAGATTAGAAGAGGTGCCATCTCCGAATGTCCAGCCGAATTGACCGCTTCCTGGACTAGAGGTATTATTGAAAGTAAAAGGAGGACATCCATTATTCGTAGAAGCAGTAAAACTTACTGCTGGATCATTACACGGGTTTCCTCCTTCTCCTCCGCCACACACATTTACATTTAAGGCCGTAGCCGGGGATGTTTCTGAACACGCTTGCAGTGATACTTTGACTGTATATAATACAGACGATTGATTAGCGGTCGATACAGAAGTGTTATAAGTCGGCAAATCAGAACCTACTGGACTTCCATTGGCATACCATTGGTAATGGTAATCTTGCCCTTCATAGGTTTTCATAGTCACGGGAACTGTAGCACCAGGACTTTGAATGCAATAGTTAAACTCTTCGTTAGAAAATATCTTTACTCTTGGCAAAGGCGTTTGTTCTATGTATTTACTGGCAAACGCTACGCAACCATTGGCATCGGTTGCTTCTACTCGATATTGGCCCTCTACTGAAACCATCGGCTGAGCAGCGGATGAGAACGAAACGTTATTCGGTTCTGCAAACCATTTGTAAGCAGAGAAACCTGTTGTCGTAGATAAGGCAATAGGATTGCTGCCACAAATCTTTACTGTATTAATTGCAGGATTAGGTAAAGCTTTTACATCGACATTCAAATTGAATATTTTTACTCCAAATCTATCGTATTGAAAAGTCACGACATGATTTCCAATCGTTGACCACTCTACGATAATTTCATTGATCGCATTACTGATGATGGTCCCCCCTGCCGATACTGACCAGGCATGATTCGTAGCTAAGTTATCTGTCAGGTAAGAATATTTCACTCTCGAATTCACACAAGGACTGCCTTGACTTGAAATCTGCGTGCTCAGGTTAGGTGCTTTTTTAACAGTAATTGTTGCAGGAACACCTGTACAAACATTACCCGGAACAATCCCTATTGCTGTGATTTCAAAAGGTCCCACTCCACCCCATGTGACAGTAAGTGTATTGCCATTTTTAACAGTATTAGAAGCTCCGATAACAGTATAGTTATAAGCTAAATTTTGAGAATTTCTTACGATATAGTCATATGTACCAAGTCCATCAGGGTCTATATCCAATCTGCCTGTGATCGCAATATCAGTAGGTGCTGCTTTAACATATACACTTGTTGAAGCATTGTACTCTTTGCCATTGCGTATCACTTTTACATTTACATATTGTACACCGGAAAGATCAAAGGTCACGTCATAGTTATTCGCTGAAGCTTGAGCCAGAGTAAAAGATGAACTCCAGGTAAATTGTTCTGAATAATTAGGATCAGTAGTAGAAGTGAATGTTCCCGTTGTACCAATACAAACCGTATCAGGACCGCTGATGGTATATACAAAATCAGGACCTACATTGAAAACAAAAGGAGTAGATGCACATGAACCTTCCGTTCTTGTTGCCGTGACAGAAAGTTGATAAGGGCCACCTGCAGACCAAACCACATTGGCTTTGTCCGCAAAAGAACTCGCTACATATCCATTGGTCACTTGCCAATTGTATTGTACTCCGGATGTTAAATCAGAAACAACAGTATACGTTTGATTAGAATTTGGTAAAACTTCATTTGCACCTTGTACTTCACTAATCGTCGGTTGAGAAAACAAGTTAACAGTCAATGTGTCTTTTGTATTGCAGGTCTGATCCGCATCCAATACTTCGGCAATGATTTGGTATTCACCAGAAGTTGTACCCCAGGTTACTTGACCAGTACTGCTGTTAATTGTATTACTTCCAGTTACAGACCATGCATAATTAGCAACCACTGTTGGGTAATAACTAAAAGTGGATCCTGTACATACTTTATCTGTACCAGAGATTGAAAACTGTGGTCTCAACTCTACTTCTATGGAATCCAGTCTGCCGCATTCCAACAACTCACTGTAAGTAGTAAGGTATATAACGCCCTTCGTGTTATTCCCCCAACGTACCGATACCGTATTCAAATTATAGCCACGAGCCAGGCCATTAATCTGTCCACCTTTTATGGTCCAGGTGTAAATAGTGGAAGGTGTTTGATCTTTGATCTTTGTTTCGTACACCGCAGTAGCCCCCTGGCATAAGGCATCAGGACCTAATAGTTCGAAATTAACTGGAACAATAGGTATTGTGATGCTTACAGGAGTTTCACACAACCCACTGCCGCAGCCTGTCGCTAGTAAAGTCACTTTGCCATTGCCCAAACTTCCATCACCCCATAAGACAGAAATAGTAGATGTTCCATTGCCACTTACTAAAGTACCTCCATCAATTGTCCATTGAAGATTCGAACAAGTAGCATTGGTAAAGAACGTAGAGGTTTGTCCGGGACAAACCAATGTTACATAAGAAATAGTGGGTGCATTGGTAGCATTGATGGTAATCTGTTGAGAAACTTCTGCCGAAGAACCACAGGCATTGGTTGCTTTTAATTTTACTGTATACGTACCGGCTGTTGGATACTGATGTGTAGGACTAACCGCTTGAGTAGTTACACCATCTCCAAAATCCCATTCGAAACGTACGCCTGCCTGAGGCACAGTGGTATTTTCAAAAGTTAATAGTTCCGAACGGCAAGCTGACGAAGGCGCATTGAATGCGACTTGCGGAGGTACTACACCGGTTGCTGGATCTTGAGGAAATTCATAAGCACCAATATCAACTTGGCCCGCGAAGATACGTGTTGCTCCATCCAGGTCTGTTGAAGAATAAGTATACTCGTTATTTCCTTGATTGATAAGGGGTGAGGAACAAGTTAAATGATAGTTACCTCCAGAAAAATCAGCAAACTGAGGATCTACGTCCAGTATGTTTTCACCGAACGGAAAACCTCCTTGTATGTTGCACGACTCTAATTTTATTGAAGCATAATATCCTTCAGAAGTTGTTAAGGGCAATCTATTCCCATTATTCCAAAAAATGCAATTAGAAATTATTTTAGGTACTCCCCAGATGACTTCACCTCCTAGGTTTTGGAGAGCAAGCATATGATTTTTATTATTAACGAAGGTACAATTTTTAACTTCATGATTAACCCCTATTTCATTAATTAAAACTAAGGTAGGAGCAGTTGCCATCCAATTACTAGTGGCAGTACATATATTTCCATCAAACAAAGAATTATATATTTTAACACTTCCCAAAAAAGATCTAATGGCACCTGCATTGACTGACGAATTGTTTTTGAATTTACAAGCGTTAAAAGTCCATGTACCACTACTGCAATACACCGCACCAGCATAAGGTGATTCGTTGGATTCAAATAATGTATTTTCAATTTGTACATTATGCGCCAAAACAGAAGCAATCGCACCTCCCATATCTGCATTTTGAGCAGTTGCCTTATTCCCTATAAAAGAACTATTTTTGATCGTTGCCGGAGCCGCAAGCAATAATGCTCCGCCATTACGTGTTCCAATATTATTTAAGAATTTACAATTATTGATACTGAAAGGTTCTGTACCTCCGAATAAGGACAGATACATAGCTCCAGCTCCTGTAGAATAATTGGTAACATTTCCTTCGAATAAACAATTATCAATAGATGCTCCGCCACCGGTAAAAGACAAAACACCAGTACCTATTGTTGTATTATTTTTAAATGTACTGTTGGTGACTTCTAATAGCAAACCGGATCCTGCTAAACTAAATAAAGTTGATCCCCCAGATGAACAATTATTATTTTCAAATCTGCTATTCTTAATGATGAACTTTCTATTTAAACCACTAGGTACACTATAAGAAACAAAATTGCCAAAAGGAATATTATAGTTCGTGACACTGACATTATCAAAGATGATCTTAGGGGCATCCGATTGCAAAGTTGTATTAGCACCAGCATCAAATGTGCTATTGACAATAAGAACTTCTGAAAGCCCATCTCCTCTAAAAGCTACAACACCTATACTAATACCCGTCGAGTGAAAAGTACAACCATCAACTGTAAGTTTCGATGGTAGCACATAATTGAAGCCTGCGAAAATATCAGCCACATTACGATCAAAATCACAATCCTTAAATAATACATCGCCAGAAACATAGTGCTGTACAGAAGAAGCTAGGTTATTCAAAAAATGACACTTTAAAAATTCCAAGTGCGTTCTTGACGATCTAAAACTAGGGCCTTTATTATTTGTAAAAGTGACGTTTGTAAATTTGAAATTGGATCGAACATCGCTGGTTCCGTCGTTAGGCAGTCTATCCTGTGACGTTTGTAATGTTCCTCTTACACTGAAAATTGAATTAGACACTTCAAGATTTCCAAAATATTGAAACCATAAAGGCATATATCCATCAGAGAATACGCAATTGTTTATTTTAATATTAAAACGATCATCACTGGTAACATTAATCGTATTAGTGGATGGATCATCATAATATTGTGTGATACCATTGCTAAAATTTTTAATTCCAAATCCATCAAAAAGAACATGGACATTTGTATTTACACTAAAAACAGTATACCCGCCTCCAGAGCCATTCAGGTTGTTTTGCACAAGAGTACTATCACTTCTAAGATCTCTTTCAAAAACAGAGGTTTCTGTTCCTTCAAAACTTCCATAGAGAGAAATATTCTTATCAATATGATAACCTTGTATCATATTAGGAGTAACAGGATCATAGGGAGCAATGTATATCCCTTTTGCTACCCAGATTTGATCTTCCGGTAATGCTGCCGCCAGAGCCGCTTCAATGGTTCTAAAAGGAGTCGCCCAGGACAAACCATTTTGAGTAGATCCTTCATAATTGCCTTTTACATAAACAATAGCTGCCGAAAGTTTAGTGGACAAACTCAGCAACAAAAAAAATGAAAGTAAAACACACTTCTTCATGATAGTATACTTTTTCATATTAAAAATTCAATTCAGTATGGATTGGGAGTCTTAATTATATTAATACTTCGCTATTACTTTTTTACTCATTAAGGATTGGCGACCATCCGGTATTTCCGCAATGATGGCATAGTTGTATTCAGTATTTGGAGTTAACCATTTGTCATAAAATTCACGTTTGGAACCTGGCACAAATTCATAGGTCTGTACAGGTTCTCCTTTTTTAGAACGCATGATTTTAAAGCCGACCGCATTCATGTCAAAATCCCAGGTCAGCTTGATCATCTTGTTGTCTTTGCTCACAAACACTTGGACATTCTTTACCACCGGAAAAGGATTTTTTTCAGGTTGCTGAATTCTTAAACTCTCTGATGGTTTAGACTTCAAACCGGATGAATCTTCTGCTAACAAAGCATATTCATACCAAATGTTAGATTTTGTAAGGGTATCTCTGAATTGCGTAATTTTCAAACTATCTCCTGAGAGTTTTAGATAAGGCTGCCAGGCAAAATCAAATTCAGATTTTCTCATCAGGTATTGTGTCTTGATGTCTTCTGAAGGACTATGCTGCCACTTCAAGGTAATGCCACCATAACCTGTTACGTATTCTTTGAAGATTCATAATAAATACTTAAAGGTGATGGGTTATACACCTGATCAATCGCTGCTACGCCATAATAGACTTTCTTCCATCCACTCTTTACTTCTACCGTATCGATAATCATCGTATCAGTCACATACTCTACCGTGATACGAACAGGTTCTTTGTGTTTGTAATACGTTCTAAATACTCTGTACCCAATGATATCCGCTTCTAGCCCTTTCTTCCATTTCAAAGTAACTACCCCATTGGTATCGCAAATTCCGGAAACAACAATGGGAGGAGCAGGCGCCAATGAATCGACTAAGAATACATCTTTCGGAATGGAACAAGTAGAGTCACCTGTATTTCCAAAGGAGCAAATGGTGTAGTAGTTGAAAGTCGGCTTATTGCTTCGCAAATCATTGTATTCGTATGTTTTGCCGTCTATTGGTTTGCTGTTTACTTTCTTGAAAGGTCCCACTGCTGATGTACCCGAGTAAAGAGCGAATGATTTCACAAACGGTTTTTCAGCCTCAGCCACTTGCCAGCTCAGGTAAATGTCTTTGTTGTTGCTAGACATGGCTTTTTCAAACTGTGGTGCTTGCTGTAAAAAATAAGAAGGTTGAACTTCCAGGACAGTACTAGCTGCACCTTGTTTTTCAAACGCATTAATACCGACAACTTTATAATAGTATGGTTTGCTAAGCTGAGGGAATGTATCGGTGTACCTTAGACGTTTGCTATCGGTAATGATACCAATGTCACCAATAAACGGATACTCATTGAGTTTGATAAAATTGCCATTCTTGGAATCTGAACGGTAGACGTCGTAGTAAATGTAACCGGCACTTTTAGGATTCAACCAATACAGCTCCACTCCTTTATGAATATTTTTAGCATTAAACCCTTGAATGTTAGGAGTAGTTGTCAATGTTTTTCTATCTACTACAGCATCTGCTTTTATTTTCGCATCGTTAGCAAAGCTTACCCGGTATAAATAGGTTTTACCAGGTTGTGCTGTCTTGTCTTCAAAATAATTACCCATCGCCTCCGATGTTTTATTTTTAATGACTTGAGCAAATAAAGATAGAATGAACGTGAAATCCTGGTTGGATTGAAGATCTACATTACCTGCGATGCCGCTGGCTTTTGACTTTTCATTCAGATCCCTACCGGCAATCATCATGTCGATATTTTTTAGATCCGGATTGTTTACAGCTTCTTTTCGTATGCGATCATCATCCCAAGGTTTCACAGGAGCTTTGGTTAACGTGACTTTAGCAACCGTTTGCCACTTACCGGATACTTTTTGAAGTTCATAACGATCAATCAAATAACCACTCTTCATACCGGCCATCCATACTTCATAGTTAGCTGGCAACCATTTCAATTCTACTTTATCAGCAGCATTGTAGGTCACTACTCGCAACAACGTATCTTGTTTTTGAGCGAATGCTGAAAATCCAGATAAAACAAAAAACAAACTAAATAACACTCTCATATTAATAAGACAATTTAACCTCTTCCGGTAATGTGAATGATTGAAGAACTTCTGATGTTTTTGTATTTCTACCAGGTAAGAAATAGCCCATCTTGTAAAAATATTTCGCCTTAGGGAATACGATGTCGCCGGAAGCGGAACCACCCGAGCAATTAGCTTCCGTTGCATTGACGGTACAAACAATATCACTCAATTTACTGCTTCTGTTGGCCGCATCAATTTCACTGAACACATCGTATTGCACCACCAGCTTATCGCCATAGTAACTATACTTCACACTGTCTGGAACAGTCCCTTTAAGAGGAAAACCGTTGGTAAAATCAGCTCCCAAAGATTTTAAAAGAGGAGAACATGTTTTAATCGTATTCACTGTAAATCCTTGAGTCTCTTCATTCGCGAACGCTTCCGCCTTTTTAAGTTCGATGTCTCCACTATTTGGACTCAGCGTATTCACAACCTGTGGACCTGAAACCTCTGTAGTAGATTGATTATAATAGGCCATCTTCTGAGAGAAGCTGCTGAAACGACTAGTGGTGAATTCATACTCTAAAATAATCGTATCAACGCCCATTACTTCGTAGCCTGCTGTGATCGTCGTATCGTCTTCATCCTGCTGGTCTTTTTTCTGAGCGCTGTTATTTACCTTTACAATTTTAAAGGTATACGTCTTAGCATTGACCAGTTTGTCATTTGGAATCGTATATACAAACTGCTCGACTCCAGTTTGATTTGTCATGGTCACATCCGTTACTCTCGCTACTTCCTGCCCTCCTTGTTCAAAAACAACATTGTAGCCATAACCATTGACAACCTTCATCGGCTTGTTAGGCAACGTAAACAATTTCACATAACCGGTGTTGTATTCTGACTTGTAATAATTCTTCATACCAGGCAGAGGATATGAATAGGCTATATTGTTGACATCAATTTTGATTGGTTCAAGCATCGTAGTAAATGTGATGACTCTACCTTCTGTCTTAACAGATTTTCCACCTCCTTGAAGGATAACATCTACTTCTACTTTAATCAATGCATTTTCTGGCAATACAGACTGCGGGCTTATTCGCAACATAGTTTTTGAAGTATTCCATTCCATGGAAAAAGGAATTACTTTAACACCGTTGAATATCCGAACATCGTTTGGCCCCACGGTAGCGTAGTATTGAATGGTACCTTTACTTGATTCATCCGGTAAATCAAACTTGAATTTCTCGATAGGTTTTGCAAAGTTGACGATGATTTGTTCTGTCACTTTAATATTGGTAGAGGCGGAGTCAGGAAGTATAGTGGATATAAACACAATATTTTTATCCGCTACTTTTTTCTCACACTGATCTCCAAGTTCTACTTTTACACGTGCACGGCCACCGATACCTAAAACTTCAAATTCAAGACTAATTTCTCCTTTCAGGTAACTCGGTTTCGGCAGTTGGGCAAATACATAAGCAGTAAGTGTAGCGCTCAATAAGTTTTTGGTACCACTGCCAAGAATACCACAATCATAATCCAAACCTACACGTAATCCCCCTGCAAGGAAAGCTTGTCCCGTGGCATACCAGTTATTGATCCCTCTTACACCATAACCGCTGCACTCCACAGGCGCATTGGTTCGTGTAATCAACACATCAAATCCTGCTTTCACCCAGAGTTCGGCACCGACCCATAAATCGCAACCTAACAAGTCACCACCTGCACCAAACTTTCCACCGATTTCTACACGCGCACCGAAAGAAAGTCCGGCACCGGTATCCATGGCATTGTAATCGATCGGAGAAGAAGGTTGTATTTCCGAAGGCAATGGTGCCATCGGAGGAACGGGCAATTTGTTTCCGGCACAGAAGTAAGAAGTACATTTAAATAAGTTCAATACGTCTATACCGATCGGGTCCAAAGGAAGTCCCATATAGACATATTTCGCATTCGGAGAAAACATCACGGCGATGTGTCCGGCTTTATCTTGCGCACCGACTCCTTTAACAATACCTACTATATTTACATAGACATCAAAATCACCTATGAATGTTTCTTTCGGTACATCATATTGAGTAAACCATGTCACACGAATAGAGCCTTTCTGTGGTTCTTCTTCCGTAGGGGTTTTCTTCTTTATTTCATCCTTCTGCTCTGTCACGTTGACCTTGGTATCCATTTTACCTTTTAGCTTCGCGACATCCGGTACTTTAATAGGAGGAGTGATCAATGTGACACCTCCCCAGAAGGCTACCATGTTCAATCCACCGTTGTTGTTGAATTCGAGTGCAAATGTAATGTTACCGTTAAATACCGCATCCGTAGGCACAGACTGCAAGCCTATACCGGCTACTAATCCAAGGAATATTTTATTATCAGGAATATAACTCATACCAGAAGCCGTCTTACAATCCACGGTGGTGGCTGCTGCAGGTATATCCCGTTCCAGTCGCATGTTGTGATAAAGACCTCCATTGAATCCATTGATACCAATCATAGGTCCTACAGGAATAACAGGGAATGTAATCGCCGCATCTACAAACCAGTAACGGTATTCAGTATCGCCATCGTTCATAGCGGCATCGGTTGGAGGATTGTCAACATCGATTACCATTTGACCTTTTCTGCCGAAGATCGCCGCGACTTTAATTTCCAATTTTTTAATCAACTTCACCTCGAGGTATCCGCAGAAACCGGTGCCATATATATCGTCATCCTGGAACCTTGAAATTTCTCCGTGTATAGAGAAGGAACTGTTGTTTACATCGACAACAATTTTATCCAATTGGAATCCGTCATACTTCCATTTTTGAGAAGCCGCATCCCGAGCTGCCCAGATCGTAAAGCTCGCAGAGCCACCAAAACCATTACTGCCTTTACTGTCTCCGCCTTTTTTCTGAAGACTGATATTCAAGGTCATGAAAATACCAAACCGCTGTCCTCCATTATCTTTCTTAATGCCCAAGTCAGAAATAGAAACAGGAAAGTTAGACATTTGGGATCCTTGCGATGACATTTTAACATAGCCTCCGTCTTTTGCATCGGCTACATCTAAGTACGGCGCTTTAGTTGAAAGTTTTAACAGCGCGAATTCAAGCCCAAAAGTGCCGACTGCTTTGCCTTGTGCATCATCCTTCTTTTTCGGTCCTACCGTAATACTTCCGGTTAAAATGGCAGAGGGATAAAACTGTTTATTGGTATACTCGAAAATTAAACTGGCAGAAGCCAATTTTATCTTCGCCATACCAAATGCTTGTGCATCCAAAATACCACCGTCTCTACTGATATCAACACGACCATAATACGACAAATCAGAGGCGCCTACTTTCTTTGTCACAATGAGTGTATAGCCAATCTGCGATTCCTTCTTTGATATCGGTAAAGTAATTTGTCCGATGATCAATGCTTTGGAAAGAGAACTGGCAATCAAATTGACTTCAATCGAATCAATCGAATACTCCCATGATTTTAACTTACCACTTAAAAGATTTTTAGCGTGACTTAAAATGGTCACACCGTTTTGATCAATGATAAAATCCTTCGCATGAATGGCTACGATCTCATCCGGTTTTTCTTCTTTGAAGGATCGAGGAATTTCAATGTCGATCTTAGGGATATACATTCCTTCCCAGTTCACACCATCGATTATAGCAGCCGGATCATTCACCACAACCCTGATGGAATCTTTGTACCACTGAGGTAAAGTAAAACCCGGAGCGTTTTTAATATCGCTCTTATCTAATGTGATAGAAGGAACAGTACACTTGAATCCGGGAAGATTGGTAAACTCAAAAGTAGGGATGTCTTTTAGTTCAATTATAAAATTGGAAAGCTTATCCGCTTGTATATAGTATTTGATAGAAACCTGCTCTTTGCTATCTCCATCTTTCACAATAGAGCTTTTGTTAAAATTCACTGCACCCGTCAAGGTGGCATCTTTAAAGCCTTTGCAATTGAATGTGATGAAACAACTTTTTTCAGGGTCAGCAGGCGTGCTTTCCAATCCTTTAAAAACAATATTGTATCCTTTACCTACTGTAATGGAATCGGTCTTTAACAAATACAATCTTAAATCTCCCGACAAGCCACCTGATCTGCTGAAAGGAACTTTATCAGCTAAAAAATACAAAGACTTATTAGACCCTACAGGAATTTTCATGTAGATCTCCGCAAACATACCTTCCGGTGTGATGAATACTTTTTGAATGGCTAAAGCATAATTCTTATCTCCATCACCAGGTAAAATACCGATAGGAAAAGTAAATTCCTTTCCGTCAACCAATGCTTTGTAAAGATTATTATTCTTAATCTTCTCAAAAGTCTCATCGATCTTATTGACGTATTCCGATGTTTTGCCAACAATCTCCTCTGCTTTACCAAGAGTCTTTTGTGCAGCGCCCAAAGTTTGGAGTTGGGCCTTTGATGCCGTTGTTCCGCAAAATAATAAAGCGCAAACAAGAGCCAGTTTGTAAAAAATCTTCATAACAGGTTTAAAAAGAAAGCACAAATCTACGTAAAAGCAATTAATATAGTTATACCTATTTCTAGTGATTCCTCTTTAACAACTTAAAAAAGTCAAAGTAATAAGAGGAATAATTCAATCTTGAAAAAAAACGATTCAAAAGTTATTCACATTAAAAATTATCCGAAAGGAGGATGTGAAGCCTCCCTTCGAACAGTTTTTTTTATTCTTTAATTAATTGCTCGATCCATTCACCTTCTACCGTAATCACTTTTACCACATAGGTTCCATTAGCAAATCCGGTCAGGTCAATGTTCCATCCCTGACTTAATTGATTGCTGCTGACAGACTGCGTGTAAAGTTCCTGGCCAAGTGTATTGAATAAATGCACGGAAGCATTCGTTACATCACTGGTACCCGCTGATAAGATGATCTTCAATACATCCTGCGCCGGGTTAGGGACAAGTGTTAATTCACTGATGGAAGCATAGGCCACGTAACGAATGACAGAGTATGTGTAATCGCCATTGAAGTCTACCTGACGTAGACGGTAATAGGCATTGGCATTTGGAGCATTGCTGTCAGTAAACTCATACACCGCGCCACTTGAACTGTTTCTGGCTTTTACTTCTCCTATGGCTGTAAAATTAGTACCATCAAGCGAACGCTCTACGATAAATAATTTCGCATCGACCTCTGAAGCCGTTACCCAATCCAGGTTCACTGTGCTACCTGAACGCATCGCATCGAAGGATAAGAATTCAACCGGTAAGGCACAATCAATAGTGAAAGGAGTCCTCATACATGCGGCACCTGTTCTAATTGTCCATTCAATACCACTTCCACTGTTCCCATTAGGATTCGGAGTTCTTGTTACAATACCTGCGTAGGCAGTACTACTATAGGGGGTTTGCAATTTGAAACGCAAACCTGCTCCAGCAAAATTCATGATATAAGACTGCCCTGCGGTTATAGCAAAATTAACAGGTACCTGATACCAGGTATCAGTGGCAGCAATAACCTGAGTCGCTGTTCCTAAAGGCACTCCCGGTGCAGTAGAATTGGCATAGGTAATAGTGGCTGTTCCTGTTCCGAAAGCTGTCGAGACCCAAATGGATTCGATGGTAAAGTTTTGAATAGCGGTAAAATGACTACCATTCCATGAAGCACCTCCTCCTCCGTCATTACCTGTCGAAACACCTCTTAAAGGACCTATAATTGTAGAATTATAATTTTCCAGATAAACAGTAGTCGGTACCTGTGCCGCTGTATAAGTTACGGTACCAGGATTGCCAGTTGTTTTCAAATTGCCGCCTGTTGCAGCATCATACCATCCGTATGTATTTCCTGAACCCGTAGTGGAAGCTAGCGTAAATGATTTGGTAGCTCCCGAACAATCGCCCGATGTAGTATAAGTTGGAGAATTGACCGAAGCGGGTGCACCGGAAGGTCTAGTCCATGCATACGTAAGTCCTGTACCGCTATAAGTGGCGCCGGAAGGAAGTTCAGCTGTCAATGTTACTGTAGATGCCGTACAGATGTTCTGATTATCCAATGTAACAGGTAACATCGTATTGGTTACAACCACTGTAGAAGAAGAGGAACAACCGCCCGGGAAACCTGCATTCTGAACACATACGCGGTATGTGCCGGGAGTTGTAATAGCATGCGTGTAAGCTGTTGAACTCGCTGCGCCAGGAGGAGTTAAAAGAGTTTGTGTTGTTCCTGTTCCTTCATACCACCAAAACTGGTTGGTAGCACTCGCTGCTACATTTGAATTTAAAGTAGCTGCGCCATTTACAGTACATAGTGAAAAATCATCGCCCAAATCTGGCACATAAGCAGCTGGTAATGAAGTTAAATTATCACATCCGTTAATGAATGAAATATCATCCAATGCTATATCATTTGTCAAAGCAGAACTCGAAGATTGTACTTCTATGAGAAGCATAGCTGATGTGTAGGCTGAACCTGGAATCCATACACCTGAGAATTGCTGCCAGTTCATTTGACCGGTGGGAGTAGCTGTTCCTAAATTTGCACGTGCTCCCCATTGCGGTGTAGCACCAATCATAGGTACGACGATGAAATTCAGTTCAGGAGTATTATATCCTGCGATACTAGCATCTCTGTTATAATTGGCGAACCATGCAGAAAAATAATATCTTTGATTGGCCTGGATTGTTACCTGTTGTCTCCATACAGCAGGTAAACCAGCGGGATCAGTATCCCATTTACTTCCGCCATAATTTTCAAAATCACCAATCAAAGCGAACCCGTCTCCGCCAAGGCCTGGTGTATGGTCTCTAAACCCTCCGGCAATATTAATATAGTCAGGTCCAGCATAGGTCTGTCTTGCATTTGACGTACAGTTGCTCATATTCGCTAAGGGCTCTTGCTTTGCAACGGCATATTGATTGGCAATGCTGTAACGGCAAGTTCCTAGTGGAGTATAATCACCGACATAGGTCAAGTCTGAAGTAAAACCGCGAGAACCAGCACCTGCCATATAGCCATCTTCAAAATCACCATTTACAACCGCCTCAATCACTTGATTGGGAGTACACTGAGACCAAGAAAATGTCGGATAGAAAAAGCTGCTTACTGCAATGAAGAAAAATAGAAGTCGAAGTTTAAACATAATAAAGGAGTCTGTGTTAAAGCAACTTTATATACTGATTAGAGCATTGTTGTAACTTCAATATATCGCTTTATTTCTGCTTTTTCGATGTTTTTTAGAGGGCAATTTCAACTTCCCATATTTAACCTATGTAAGTTTACAACCAAAAATCAAAAGATATTTATTCAGAAAAATGAAGATTTAAATTCAAAATTACGAATTACAAGTTTTGTATTTTGATATGTTTTGTAAAAGTTCGGAAAAAGAATAATTAGGAACTTTTATCCTTCTCCCGAACTTTTTAAAAATCAGAACGCTATTTTTTTATCAATTGTTCAACCCACTCCTGAGTTGATGTTATCAATTTAACAGTGTAAGTTCCTTGTGGCAAAGCAGAAAGTTCAAGATGAATACCAACTCGCAACTCTTCTGAAGAACAAAGAGAAACAAGTACTTCCTGACCCAACACATTGTAAACTCTAACCGAAGCAGGTCCTTGTAAATCCGAATTCAACAATACGATAGAGACATCTGATTGTGCAGGATTAGGAAATAAAGAAATACCGGAAGACGCCTTTTGCGAAACCGCTATGATAGCAGAGAAACTTTGCGTACCGTCTACATCTTCTTGTTTTAATCTGTAGTAAGAAATGCCTGGCAAGGGTTGTTTATCGACAAACTGGTATTGTATGTGACTAGATGAATTACCTGCACCCTGCACTACTCCAATCGGATAGAAAGAACTTCCATTTTCACTGCGTTCAATAGTAAATTCTTTATTGTTTAATTCCATGGCTGTAGCCCAGGTAAGCACTACATCAAAACTATTGCGTTGTCCATTGAAATACAATAACGTAATAGGCAATGAACACGTTTGACAAGTAGAGAAACGTGAAGTCTTACGGAAGTTATTACCTCCGACAGCTGTTGTGGTTGGCGATGTAGCGGTAATAGATACAGTACCGGTTACTCCAGTAGCTGACCAAGTCGCACCGGCAGTTGCCGTCACTTGTTGTTGGTACGAGGAAGCTTCTCCTCTTAAGCTTCCGGACCCAGTGGTGCAGGTCTTGCAAGACGGCGTGTCAAAAACTTCTACCAAAGAGTTGGCTGGAGCATTACCATTGGCATTACCACTACCCGGTATACCCGCACCCGGACAACCTGTGGTGGCAAGTGTTGGACCTTCCGGCACACCATAGCTGGCATTTCCGACACCTTTAGAAGCTTCTGTATCGGGATCACCGGCTATGTTCAAACTAATCCCCATGCTGTTGTTGCAGCTGATGATATTTCGGCGAATCTCTACATTGTCTGCACCGTCCAATACAAATACACCATGTGTACCATTGTTGTTGATGCTATTGGGTTCACCTGCACCTGTACCTCCTATTAAAAGCCCACCTCCTCTTTGTGCCACCACTCCGTGGTTATTCACGAAACCTACACCAGCATTGGTATTGCTGTAAATATTATTATTCTGGACATAACCATTAGATGCTGTAAATAACATCACGCCCGAACAAGCTTCAGCATCTGCCGATGTTCTTCTACCTTTGTTGTAGGCAACTTGATTATTAGCAAAGGTAAAGTTAGCAGCAGTGTTGATTTCAATGCCATTCGCTGAGTTACCTATATTTTGACCTCCAGGTCCTACTCCAATGTAATTTCCTGTAATGGTAAATGCATTAGAATTATAGACGGCTATACCGTGCGAGTTTACTATTGCACCCGGAGTTTCACCGTTATCACCTGTTACGTTATTGATGATTTGGACATTAGCTTTTACGCCGTTACTCATCGTGCCATCCTGGAACAGGTAAATACCCGTGAAAATATTTCCTGCCAAATTGAATGAGCGATCAACACCTACATAGTTATTAGAGATCGTTACAGTAGCGCCTGTAGGAACAGTACATCCTGAAAGAATGATACCTACCGTTTCATCTTGGAAACTAGGGCTCGCTGACCTCCATCCGTTCTTACAAACGGTATTATTGTGAATGGTTAAATTAGAAGTAGAAACGCCTTTTACAATGATTCCGGCGAAACCATTGCCATAGTTTTGAGCGCCTTGTATACCAGTTTGAGGAAGCCCGACAATATTATCTGAAATTGTATAACCAGTATTGGCTGCATTTACAAAAATACCGGATTGACCATTCGCGGAAACCACGTTGTTCGTCACTTGCGCATTTGCCGCTGTACCCCCTGCGCTAAACCAAATGCCGTGTCCTATGTTTCCTTGATTCGATGTAGCGCTTCCGAAGAAGACACCCATGGTATTGACACCAATTTTATTCTGAGTGATTGTTAAATTAGTATTGGTACCGCTGTTTATTTCTATACCTGCTTTATCTACTACTCCGCCGCCGATCACATTATTTCTTATGATATTTCCTGTTCCACCTTGGCAAAGAATAACAGAACCGGAAACATAACCCAACAAAGTGGCACCTGTTCTCTCTGTACAGAAGAAATTATATTGAATCGTTGTGCTGGGAGAGTTGTTGATGACCAATGCATTCGTATACGAACTGGAAGCACCTCTTCCTGAAAACACATTGCCTTCGCAGGAAGTAGCTGTTCCGATAGTAGCACCGCTGTGATTTATAATTTCCAATTGGGCATTACCAACTACAGCTCCGGCTAAGGCTGTGCCCGCTACATTTAATCCAAAAAAACAACTGGTCATAGAAAGTCCACTGCCTCCATTAATGACCAATCCACAATTAAACCGAATGCCACGAAGCACCATGTTCGTTTGATTGGCAAATGAAAAAGTAGCATAACCTGCATCTAGTCCTACTCTTATAGCAGTGTTACAGACAGATCCGGGTTGTGTCAGACCATCTATGGTAATGTTAGAATTAGCAGCCAATGTTGTAGTCATACCTCCTATATCTATAGTATAAGGAGCAGGAAGGTTGAAAGCGATGGTATGCGGTCCGGCACCTGCGGCATTCACCGCTAATAATGCTCCCGCAAAGGAACCATTATTTGAAGTAGGAGAATCCCATGGCGCATTACCGGCCAATTGTGTCACTGTAAATGTTGTCGCCTGAACACTCTGAGTAAGTCCGAGCAAAAAAGACAAGTAGAATATAACTTTTGCCATATAATTGATTTTTTAATCCCTTGGCGATTAATGCTTCAAAAATAGGCTAACGTAACTCGATTATTGGACTATTGTAATAAAGTATATAATATTATATTGAAATATAACGCAAATATTAACTAGTATAACTACAGTATATTGATTAATAAGCAAATAAGACAAATTAAAGGTTTTAAAATATCATATGATGGGTGTACTCTATCGTAAACAAAGCTAAAAAATTGCGCTTACACAACAATAAAAAACGCTAAAAACACAAAAAAGAAGGGGTGACATGTAATTATAGATGGTCTAGAAAACAAAGAAGGCCATGTAAAACATGGCCTTCTTAACTAATGAATAGCTATATGACTACTTCACTTTATCCAATACCGCTTTGAATGCTTTTGGATCATTCAGAGCCAAATCAGCAAGAACCTTACGGTTCAATTGTATGCCTGATTTGTTTAGTTTACCGATAAATTGAGAGTAAGACAATCCTTCTTGACGAGAAGCAGCGTTGATACGCTGAATCCATAAAGAGCGGAACTCTCTTTTCTTTTGTTTACGATCTCTGTAAGCATAACATAGACCTTTTTCGACAGCGTTTTTCGCTACGGTCCACACATTTTTTCTTCTCCCGAAATAGCCTTTGGCTAATTTAAGGATTTTCCTTCTTCTTTCTCTAGAAGCAACGGAAGGTACTGATCTTGGCATTTCTTACGTGTTTTTGGACATTGGTGGCATAATGCTCTTTATACCAAAGCCCGGGTTAAACATTAAACCTCCCGCCTACGACGGGATTCTTCACCGAAAGGTGAATTAGATTTTAAGCATTGCTCTGACATTGTTCATGTCGGCATCGCTTACCAGGGTAACGTGAGTTAATCCTCTTTTGCGTTTAGTGCCTTTTTTTGTCAAGATGTGGCTCTTGAAAGCGTGTTTACGCTTAATTTTGCCTGTTCCTGTCAATTTAAAGCGTTTTTTCGCCCCTGACTTTACTTTAACTTTTGGCATGATTACTTGTATTTATTGATAAACCTTAGGTTACTAAATGAATGAATATTACTTGACTGTCTTCCCTTTAGGAGTCAACATCAAAAACATTCTTTTTCCTTCCAATCTTGGAAGCTCCTCTACCTTGCCTACTTCTTCCAATGCCTGAGCAAAACGAAGCAATAAGATCTCTCCTCTTTCCTTGTAAACAATACTACGTCCTACAAAATGTACATAAGATTTTACTTTATGACCGTCTTTCAAAAAGCCAATCGCATGTTTCACTTTAAAGTCAAAATCATGCTCGTCTGTATTGGGTCCAAAACGAACTTCTTTCACCACCACCTTGTGGGTCTTGGCTTTCAGCTCTTTTTGTTTTTTCTTTTGTTCGTATTTAAACTTGGAGTAATCAATGATACGGCAAACAGGAGGTTCTGCGTTTGGAGATATTTCTACCAAGTCAAGATTTTGCTTACGCGCTAAATCTATCGCATCTCTCACATTCATAACAGATGCTTCATTCTCTTCAGAAATTACCCTCACTTGAGGAGCTTTGATGAACTCATTGATTCTGTGTTCATCTTTTTTGGGTGCTCTTGGTACGTATTGCCTTAATGCCATTAAGAATTTCTCTCTCCTTATTTTAATAAAATGAATTGCAAATATCGCAAAATATCAATCCATTACACAATTTAAACCCTTTTTTTTACACAGAAGGTGCTAATGCTTTCTTCACTTCTTCCTGAAAGAGGCTTATAAATTCTGAAACTGAGATACTTCCCAGGTCCTCACCGCCGTGTTTTCTTATAGAAAGCTTATTTTCAGTCACTTCCTTTTCCCCTATGACAAGCATAAAAGGAATTTTTGTCACTTCAGCGTCTCTGATCTTCTTCCCTATTTTTTCGTCCCGGTGGTCAATGTAACCTCTGATGTCTTCTGTCAACAACTGAGAATAGACACTTTCCGCGTACTCTTTATACTTATCTGAAATAGGAAGAATAACAATTTGCTCCGGGGACAACCATAAAGGGAAGTTTCCTCCGCAATGTTCAATCAAAATCGCCACAAAACGCTCGATAGAACCAAACGGTGCGCGGTGAATCATTACCGGACGGTGCTTTTGGTTATCTGAACCAATGTATTCCAACTGAAAACGCTCCGGCAACTGATAATCCACCTGGATCGTTCCTAACTGCCATTGACGTCCCAATACATCCTTCACCATGAAATCCAGTTTAGGACCGTAAAAAGCCGCTTCACCCAATTCTGTGACAGTATTCAAACCTTTCTCCGCTGCAGATTCTATAATCGCAGATTCAGCCTTTTGCCAAGCTTCGTCTGTACCGAAGTATTTCGATTTGTTCTCCGGATCTCTTAAAGAAATCTGTGCTTTATATTCTTTGAAACCAAAGACCTGAAACACGTACATCACTAAATCAATTACTTTCAGGAATTCTTCTTTCACCTGGTCCGGGCGACAGAAGATGTGCGCGTCATCCTGGGTAAAGCCTCTCACCCTTGTCAATCCATGCAACTCACCGCTTTGTTCGTAACGGTATACGGTTCCAAACTCGGCCAATCGCAATGGTAATTCTTTATAGGAACGAGGTCTCGTTCTATAGATTTCGCAGTGATGCGGACAGTTCATCGGTTTCAACAAAAACTCTTCGCCTTCGTTTGGCGTTTTGATCGGTTGAAAAGAATCTGCTCCGTATTTTTCATAATGGCCGGAAGTAACATACAATTCTTTACTTCCAATGTGTGGCGTAACCACCGGCGAATAGCCGGCTTTCAGCTGAGCACGTTTAAGGAAATTCTCC
>JAQZBV010000137.1 GCA_029237685.1 Cytophagaceae bacterium
TCTGTATGCTCATACGACAAAAGCCCTTTCACTGCTAACCATTGCAAAGGAGCCCATCCATTAGGAGAATCCCATTGGAATTCCGAATGTTTGAGTGTAGTGACCAATCCTCCATCTTTTAAAAATTCCTGCTCCAACTTAGTGGCCACGGCGGTGGCTTGATCAGCGTTTGCCAGATTAAAATAGACAGGAAAAACGCCTGCTAGTGACAAAGACGGAGTAGACCGTAATTCCACTTTATCATAATCCATAAAGAATTGTTGTTCTTCATTCCAGAAATACTTGAGAATAGCGTTCTTTCTCTGTTCCGCTATGGAGCGGTAATGCCGGGCCTGTTCAGGTTTATCTAACAATTCATATCCTTTGGCAATGCGATCTTCTAAGTAATGAAGTAAACAGTTGAGGTCTACCGGTACAATGTCTATGGTATGAATGGTCTGAATGTTTTGCTGATCTTTATACCATCGCGTACTAAAATCCCAGCCAGATTCACAGGCTGCTCTTACATTTCTGTACAAATCCGCATGCAGAGTAGTATCAAGAGGATAACTGTAAGATAAATCTTCTCCATAGGATTCCGGTCTTGGGTAATCTTTATCGTCCCAATAGCGGTTCATGATTTCGCCATCGGGCATTTTTACGACACGCTTGAACGCATCGCCGGTGTGGTGTAACTGGTCTGAGCCGTTCATCCAAAACAAGTATTCCTTTTCTAAATAAGGAAGATACTTCGTAAGTAATGGAGGATCTTTCTCTACCAGTAACTGAACCATCATGGCGAAGACAGGTGGTTGTGAGCGGCTCAAGAAATACGTTCTATTTCCATTAGGTATAAATCCCAGCGTATCCAATTGGTGACAAAAATTATTGAGCATGTTCTCCACTAAATCTGTTTTTCCGGATAAATTTAAACCGAGCATAATGAAGTAACTGTCCCAGTAAAAGAACTCAATAAATCGCCCACCAGGAATTACATAAGAATGAGGCAGCGACATCAAGGAAGAATTATGAGGAAACAACTGAGGTCTCCTTGTCAATACGTACCACAGGCTTTCTATATGTTGAGTGATGGTAAGAGAAATGTCTGTTTTATAGTCGAAGTCATGAATATCCGGATATTTAAAATACTCGAATAAAAATGTGCGCAAATCAAAATCAGGTAAGGTTTTGACTGCGTTATAGGAGATCATGATTTCTTCCGGACTATACAAAGGAATACAGTCTACAAAAGTTTTATAATCACTAAATATTTTATTTCGTTGTACCTCTACCAGCAGCTCCCCGTAAAGCTCTTCAGGGCTTCTCCATTCATTAATATTAGGCGTTTCTTCACTCATGCTATTTTATTTTATTTAATGAAGTGATACCGCGTAAACCGATACACTTAATGGCGACAATACAAATTCTTCTCCTCCAGCAAGTATATCAGGAGCCGCGTGCATTAGCTCTTTTTCTTTTTCAAGGTATGAAGAATGATTAGAATCCAAAATTTTGTGCCATTCTAACAAGTCCTCCGCTATTTTATATGTTATTATTTCTTCTGACAAATTGAAGAAGCATAGCATCTGTTTCTGCTTGTCCTCACTGCTGCGATGCAATACAAATCCTTTTTCTCCAATGGTATCTACTGCAATACCTTCTTTAGTAAAGTTTTGAAGTACCGGTGATGTCTTACGCAAATTTATTAATTGCCGATGCCAGTCCAATAGTATTGCATATTTTCCGGTACGACGCTTAGACCACTGTACCTTGGATTGATTAAAAGTTTCGATGCTGTTCGGATCTTCATGCTCGCCTTGCCCTTTAAACTTTTCAAATTCTTTTTTACGTCCTTCGATCACTTCTTTTTGCAACTCTTCATTGGCATAATTGACAAAATAAAAGAAAGGGGTGTCCTCTCCATACTCCTCTCCCATAAATAACATAGGGACATAGGGCGCTAATAATAATGCGGCTGCGGCTATTTTCAAACGATCAAAATTCACTAAACTACTTAATCGCTCTCCTCTAATTCGGTTACCTACCTGGTCGTGATTGGAATTGAAAGCTACAAAATGTTCACCGTTAAATCCCTTGGAAGACGCACCGTATTTGCGTTTCCTAAACTCCACATATTCACCGCTGTGTACAAATCCATCGGTATAGGCTTTGGCCAATTGATCCATGCGACCAAAATCTCCGTAACGCTCTTTTCCATTTTTATCCAACAACACGTATAAAGCATGGTGGAAATCATCGAGCCATTGCGCGTCAAATCCCCAACCTCCCTGCTCTGGAGACTGAATCACCCGGGGACTGTTCAAATAACTTTCTGCCACCAGGTAAAACGGTCTTCCAGTATGCGCTTTAAGTTTGTTCAACTTATGATAAACTAATTACCAGAAATGAACAGCACTCGTATCAAAGATCATATGAATGGCATCACAACGCAGTCCGTCGAGGTGATACATTTCATACCAATACAATACATTATTGGAATAGTATTCCCTCACACCATCCGCCCATTCACCATCCATATTCATCGCTTCTCCCCAGGGTGTACCGTAACGATCCGTGAAGTAAGGGGCAAATTTTTCCAAGTAATTTCCTTCCGGCCCCACATGATTATAAACGACATCCAGAAATACGGCTATTCCTTTTTGATGGCAAGCATTGACCAATCGTTTTAAACCATCAGGACCTCCATACGAGTTTTGCACCGCATAATGAAACGTCCCGTCGTATCCCCAGTCTCTGCTGCCTGGAAATTGATTCACGGGCATTAATTGCAAGGCATTAATACCAGTTTCCAACAAATCATCTAATAAGGGAATGATGGCTTCGAATGTTCCTTCCAATGTAAAAGTTCCTACATGCACTTCATATAAAATCAATTCCTTAAAAGGAATGCCCTGCCATTCTTGATCATTCCATACAAAAGAATGATGATCCACGACCTGCGAAGGGCCGAAGACTCCTTCAGGTTGGAAATGAGAAGCGGGATCAGGATAGTGTTCGCCTTTTACACAGCTGTATACATATTGTTCATTGGGCTGAATCTTCTCAACTTCCACATTAAAATATCCGTCTTCGTTTTTATGCATGGGAAACAAACGATTGGAAGATAATAAATGCAAGGTCATTTCCTCTTTCAGAGGAGCCCAAACACTAAATAAACAATTGTTACTAAGATAATGTGTGCCGTAACTCGTCATATATCCTCAATTATTCAAGCGGATAATAATTCCTTCATCTCCATGTAAACTAATTTTATCTTTTATCCTTTCTCCTTCTAATTCAGGGGAAGTGGATAATTCTATGGTACCATTAACACTAGATGGGAAGTTATAATAACATGGGCGATGACTTAAGTTCAAAATAACCATGAAACGATCCTCGCCATCGGTATGTCTGATGTAAACCATGATTTGCTGATCTGTGTAGACCGGTATGTATTGTCCGGACATGAGGGATGCTTCTTTTTGACGTAGATTAATTAATCGTTTATACAAGGAAAGCATCGAGCGAGGATCTTTGTCCTGCACGCTTACATTATGCGCAACATAATTTTTATCTAAGCGAAGCCAGGGCTGCCCTTGTGTAAAACCCCCGTTTTTACTATCATCCCAAGGCATAGGCGTACGGGCCGGATCGCGGCTTAGATTTTTATCGGGCATGTTCAATCCCTGAGGATCTTGTACTTCTTCAAAGGGGATGGGAACATCTCTCATCCCGATTTCATCTCCATAATAAATAGTCGGTGTTCCTCTTAAGGTAAGTAATAGCATGGCTGCTACTTTAGCCTGTTCACTTCCGATCCTGCTCGCAATTCTTGGCTGATCGTGATTACCCAATACCCAGTTTGGCCAACCACCTGCTGGAATCGCTGCTTCGTATTCTGCAATCGCAGCAGCAATCTGGTGAGTGTTCCATGACAAACTCAATAATAGAAAATTAAAAGGGAGATGCGCACCATTATTATCGCTGCCATAATAGGACATCAAAGAACGGATTGGTAAATAAATCTCACCAATCATCATGCGTTCTTCATACTCATCTAGCAAGGACCGCATCTTATAAACAATGTCATGTACTTCCGGTTGATCCGTAGAGTAAACCGGCAGCAACTGATTGTATGTTGCCATGTGTGAGGCATATTCAGGATTGACAGGATTGTCTCTGAAGTTTGCATCTTTGATCATGTGCCACATGACATCAACACGAAAACCATCCACGCCTTTATCCAACCAGAATCGCATGACATCCATCATGGCTTCCTGAACTTCGGGATTTCTCCAATTCAAATCCGGTTGTTCTTTTAAGAACGCATGGTAATAATATTCCTGAGTGGCTTCATCCCACTCCCAGCCTGTACCGCCAAACATCGCAAGCCAGTTGTTGGGAACTGATCCATCGGGTAAAGCATCCTTCCAGATGTACCAATCGCGTTTAGGATTTTCTTTCGAACTTCGTGATTCTAAAAACCAGGGATGCTGATCTGAGGTATGATTTGGAACCAAATCTAAAATCAACTTCATATCCCGTCGGTGGATTTCTTGAATCAACTCGTCAAAATCTGACAAGTCGCCGAAGATAGGATCAATGTTTTTATAATCAGAAATATCATAACCAAAGTCGGCCATAGGTGAATTAAAAACCGGTGAAATCCATACCCCTTTAATACCTAACGATTGGAGATAATCTAAACGTTGTAAGATTCCCCTTAGGTCGCCTACTCCATCCTGATTGCTATCCTGAAACGAACGAGGATAAATTTGATAGATGACACCACTCTGCCACCAAAGTTGCTGTTCCATGAATAAAGTTTATGAAGGAAAGTCAAAACACATGCCAGTAGGATAAAAATAATTTGCTCCTGCATCGTAGACAGAGCCACATGTACAAAGAAGAGCTTAAAAAATTATGTTGAATCTAATGCTCAATTTATAGAAGTTATTACCGATTTAATGGCCTAAAATATTCTATTTCAACTTCTATATTATTTGATCTTGTCAAAAACGTATTTATGCTGCTCATTCTAAATGATTCAGGCGATACAAAATCGACGACAGCAGTTTTTAGAAGAGAGTTAAGTTACAATAGAAAAAGAACGCTACACACTAATAAAAAAGAAGCATCCGGATCTTCGGATGCTTCACTCCTTTTAATCAAAACCGCCTGATGCTACGATCTTTTGTCCCGTTATCCAGAAGGCTTCGTCTGAAGCCAGGAATACCGCTAAGCCTGAAGTATCTTGAGGCTGACCGATGCGTCCCAGTGGAGTTTGCCCAACGATATAACCTTCCATGTCTGTGCCTTCAATCGGATTGCCAGCTGTTTGAGTGGGTCCTGGTAGTATGGAATTGACTCGGATTTTTTTCGAGGCCAATTCTTTTGACAAGCTTCGTGTCATGCCATCGACAGCACTCTTGCTGGCAGTATACAATACGGACATCGGCGTAGCTTTAACACTGGCTACGGAACTGATGTTGATGATGCTGCCACCCTGCTGATCAAAATAATTCAATGATTCCTGAATCGGAAGAAGCGTTCCCCAAACATTCTGAGTAAACTGGCGGTTAAATTCTGATGCTGTTACCAGTTCCAGCGGTTCAAATTTGTAAACGCCGGCATTGTTTACCAATACATCCAATCTTCCGAATGCGTTTTTCAACTCCTGAAACAATCGTTTCACCTCTTGCACATGGGTAATGTCCGCTTGAATGGAGAGGGCTGTACCATCGGCATCACGAATCTGTTCAACAATTGCGTCAGCGGCTTTCTTGTCCTGGAGATAGTTGACAACAACCTTTGCTCCTGCTTGAGCCATGGCTTTGGCTATACCGGCACCTATACCTTTTGAAGCTCCGGTAATGAGGACTACTTTATTTTCTAATGTGCTCATGTTTTTTTTCAGCAACCTATCATACATATCGCTTTCTAGCAAGAGCTTACAAATTTGTAAATGACTTACTAAAAAGATAGCTTTGTTCATACCCAGTGATTTGACTGACAAAAAAAATTACACAATGAAGAAAAAAAATTGTGCAAGCGATACGACATGTTATGTGGATTATGCTTTCAAGCGAATAGGCGGTAAGTATAAAGGCAGGATCCTATGGTATTTGGGTTACTATAAACTAATGCGTTACAATGAAATTGAAAAAGTCATCACGGATGCTACGGCTAAAATGCTTACGCAAACCTTGAGAGAACTGGAAGAAGATCGGTTGATCACAAGAAAAGTCTATCCGGTTGTGCCCCCTAAAGTGGAATATCAATTGACAGATACCGGCAAAGAATTGCTCCCTTTTATAGATCATTTGATCGTGTGGGCACAGCAACAAGTAGAGAAAGAACAACTGTCAGCCCTATGCAATAAACAACCTCTTCAGCCTTCCTAGCCAGCAACCCTGCATTGCTTAAAAAGAAACGGCGCATAAAGTTTTAGACTTTATACGCCGTTAGTGTGAGTGCCAGTGCGAGTATAGAGAGCAATCCATTCACACTCTCCGCTCCAATCTCTGTACTGCTATTGAGCCCCCTGTCGGGGTAAGATACCTATACAACAATGCGCAACAGCGTACAAAAATGGACTTAAACACCTCTTTATCAACACCAAAAGTACATGGACGCACATAGGTGTGCTTGACCTATAACTCAACATAACCTTACTTTGCCCTTATAAAAGGCAAAGAAATGGCAACAATAAAGCTTATAGTGAGAAGGGAAAGTGGAGAGCTGAAGTTAAGCAATAAAGGTTATGTATTGATTTTCATTCAATACATCCACCAAGGTAAAGCTGTCCTTTTTTCTACCGGTACCCAGGTTGAACCGGAATATCTCAAAATGACCGGTAAGGAGATAGATCAACGAAATCCGATCAAAAAGAGCCTCCCGGGATTTTCTACCAAAAATTCCAACATTCTTAAGATGGTCCAAAAGATTGACCAAATTAAGGACCGCCTCATAAATCAGGATAGCATCCCCACTTCATCTGAGGTCAAAAGGATATTTGAAGAAATCTATACTCCGGTTCCGGAGCCTGTAAATGATTTCCTAAAACTGTTTGACCAGTTTATAAACGACTGTAAAAGTACAAAAGCGTTAAATACGATTAAGCAGTATACGACTTGTTACAAACACCTCAAAAATTTCCAGGACTGGGCAAAGTTTAAAATCACATTCAACAGGATCAACTTGACCTTTTACGATCAGTTTCAGAATTATCTAATTCAAGAAGCCGGCCTGGCTAACAATAGCATCGGTACCCAAATAAAAGATCTAAAGGCATTTTTGAATTATGTAAAGAAAAGAGGAGTAATCGTTTCTGCAGATCTTTCAGACTTCAAGGTACTCCGCGAAAAACCGGTAATAGTATACCTGAGCCAAAAGGAACTACAAACACTTTATACATATGATTTCAGCAAGAATCAAAGTCTTGAAATAGCCAGGGATCTATTCGTGTTGCAGTCACAAACCGGATTTCGTTACTCTGATCTATCGCGGCTAGGCATTCAACATTTAGATGGAAACATGCTCAGGATGAAAGCGCATAAGACCAAAAAAGATGTGAAGGTTCCTCTTACTCCCATTGCGGCCGCAATACTCAAGAAATATAATTTTGAATTACCTATCTATACAGAACAGAAACAAAATAAACACATCAAACAAGCCTGCAGACTCGCTGGCATAAAACAAAAGATAGAAATCCCCTCCTACCATGGCGGTACTAAGACTTATGAAACGTTTGAAAAATGGAAGCTTATAACCACACATATTGCTGTAAAAACTTTTATCACGCACTGTGGAGAATTAGGTATCAGTCCAAAAGTAGTAAGTGAAGTGACCGGCAAGACTGTCAAAGTGATCATTGACCACTATTATGGCACAAATGACAAAGTAATTGAGGAAGAAATGCAGAAAGCTTTCGGAGTATCTGGTCCATCAGCAACTAATTTATAAATTCAATTTCATCAAACCCTATTTATTATGAAAACACAGATTCAAACAGAACAAAAAATTAAAACAGCTTTCGGCAAAATTGCCAAAGAATATGGAGAACAGTTCATCAGTGAAAGGCTTCCCTTTTACTTATTGGATATTCTAAGTTGTACTGACACAAATGAACATTTAGATTATGATGCCGCCACACGAATTGCCTTAAACCTTCATGGCATAAGACATGATCTATTAACATTCTTCGACAGGACAAAATATCCATTCAATGATGCAAGCAATGTCGATTATAACAGGGAGAAAAGACACGACCTTCAAAAAATATTAGGGCTGATTATTCAATATTGTAATATCCGCACTGAATTAAATGACGATTATACTAGACGCGATGTAGACTTTCTTTTGGATTTAATTTCAGCACTAGACTAAATAAATGAGTAGCGTGCCATCAATGTTGAAAATGCGACTTGTGCCAGTAGTAAATAAGTATAAATCATAAATCATATATCCTAAACTTCAAAACCATGAAAAAATCAAGAATTACTGCTCGAGAAATCTCATTAATTAACCGTTTTCTTTCACCACTAAACATCAGATTAAGAATTAACATCTTTCAGTTACAATGCAGAGGGATTTATTTAAATATATTGCTTATATATTATAAAAGTTTGGTAAAATTAAAAGGATTAGACAATCCAGATGTTCCTTTAATTAATAGTATAAAATAATTTTTAACTATTTGCCTGACATTCACACTCAATAAATAAATTATACTATTGGCATAAGTGTAATATAAGCGGA
>JAQZBV010000138.1 GCA_029237685.1 Cytophagaceae bacterium
ATACAGCGATGCTGGCAGATATTGGCTTGTTAGAAAAATCCGAAAAGGAAATTTTACACAAGGAGTTAAAAAATATTTATAAAGAAATCTCCACTGGGAATTTCACCATTGAAGACGGCATTGAAGACGTTCACTCTCAAGTAGAGTTGTTATTGACAAAACGATTAGGAGATGTTGGTAAAAAAATTCACAGTGGTCGCTCTCGTAACGATCAGGTGTTAGTGGATTTAAAATTATTTACTCGCCATGCCATTAAAGAAACCGTTGAAGAAGCAAAATCATTATTTGATTTATTGATTCAATTGAGTGAACAATACAAAGACTATTCACTTCCCGGTTATACGCACTTTCAGTTGGCTATGCCATCTTCTTTTGGTTTATGGTTTGGTGCTTATGCGGAAAGTTTAGTAGATGACATGCACATGTTGCAGGCAGCTTACAAGATTTCCAATAAGAACCCTTTGGGCTCGGCTGCAGGATATGGTTCTTCGTTTCCTTTAAAACGTCAAATGACTACCGACTTGTTAGGCTTCGATGCATTGAACTTTAATGTGGTATACGCACAAATGGATCATGCCCCACAAAAAGAATCCGGATGTGTTTGAATTGATTCGTGCGAAATCCAATAAGCTACAAGCACTACCAAATGAAATCGCCATGATCACGGCAAATCTCCCTTCCGGTTACCATAGAGATTTGCAATTGATCAAAGAAAGTTTTGTGCCGGCATTTACTGAAATTACCGATTGCATCGCCCTGACAAAATTCATGTTGTCTAACATTCAGATCAAGCAAGACATCTTGAAAGATGAAAAATACAAATACTTGTTCAGTGTAGATGTAGTAAATGACTTAGTAAATAAAGGAACACCTTTCCGTGATGCTTATAAACAAGTCGGAACCTCTATAGACAACGGGACATTCAAACCATTATATGATATTCAACATACGCACGAAGGCAGCATTGGTAATCTCATGAACAAAGAGATTACCGGATTGATGGATAAAGTATTGAGCGGGTTTGAATTTTCGAAAGTCGAGGATGCCGTCAAGAGGCTATTAGCCTAATTTTCTTAAAAGGGGAAGGCCAGAAGATATACTGGCCTTCCCCTTTTAAGAAAATTTCTTGATAGCTTCTGGGCTAACCGGTGTAAAGAAGTTTATCAAATTACCATCTGGATCACGAAAAAGTAACGAACGATTTCCCCACGGCATTGTTGTCGGTTCTTGAACAATGTCACTGGTTAAAGTTTTGATCCGCTCATAATCATCATCTACGTTCTTTACACAGAATTCAATGATAATGCTCCTGTTCATAGCCGGTTGAGCAGTTCCTTCTCCGAAAAACCTCAAAGTCCTTGTGCTTCCAATGGCTAATGTAAAAGAATTTGTTACAATCTCTGCAAAGTCATCTGTAGCCCACTTAGCAGGTAATGCAGTGGCATTTTCTAAAAACTGGACTAAACGCTTGATGTCAGCGGTGATAATTCTCAATGATACTGCTTTCATATTTTCACATTTTTAATTGTTGAACAATACAAAAGTAATAGGGCCTGTGACAGACGCATGTCAAGGGTTTTTAAAATTTTTTTCCTTATAATCCAAGAAGTCTTTAAGTGTTAATTTGTGCGGTTTAAATTCCAATTCAAGTACTTCAATTTTAAACATTCTATCTAATCTAAACATTCTGTAATCCTTCCTTAGTCGACAATATGCTATCAATGTCCAACTTTCCTCAAGGCTGTAATGCAGAGCAAACGGTTCTATTTTCCGCTCTGTTCTTTGTTTTTTATACTCTGATTGATATGTTATACTCAACACTTTAAAAGTTGTCAGTGCGTGTTGAATCAATGTTAAAGAGTCGCTTTTATTTGTCTTGAGCAATGCTGAACTAATTGCAATTCTATTGGATAATAACTCAACTTTCTGTTTCGTATCATGTCCTAAAACAGCTTTAACTTTATTAATGGCTTCCGAGTATGCCCTAGTGAGAGAACTGTCTCTGTTTTTTAATACCAATTGTTCCGCCGTAACTAAAGCATTTGCCTCACTTTCAGTAAACATTACCGGAGGGATTTTATATCCATCCATCAAGGAAAAACCTTTCCCTTCTTCTGCAACGATCGGAACACCGGCCTGTTCCAATGCCTTCAAGTCCCTGAAAATAGTCCTGGTACTGACACCGAATTTTTGAGCAAGTATGGTCGAAGTCGAAATTCGTTTTGTTTGCAATAGAGTTAAAATCGCTATCAATCGAGAAATTCTTTTTATATCGGTATCGTTCATATTGTTTTTTTACGCCAATGACAACTTATCAATAATACAAAGATGCATTCAAAAGGAATTTGAGCATTCGTTTGGGTCGTTTTTGTTTCGCCAGGACATAAACCATTGACTAATTTGGAACAATCACGTATCTTATGTGAGGTGTATATTGTTATGTTAATTTCCAATCAACCGCTATGACCAGAAAAATTACCAATGTTCTCATCGTTATCTTAACTATTCTTGCTGCAGAACTAGCCGTAGAATACGTCAAGCATTTCCTCAAATTCAAAACAGGATACCATGACAAATACCTGCTCACGCTAATTGGTATGGCTGTCATTGTAGCCATATATTACCCAGTATTTGGCCTGGTGCATCACTTTACAGAACACCTTACCAAAAAATTTGTAAGTGCCTCTCAAAAAAGAGCAGGTGGTGAAGTGATGGGTATTGTTTTAGCATTTTTGACTGGAGGAGGATTACTTTTTCTAATCTATTTATACCAGTGGTACGGTATTACTTTATGGTAAAATGCCAAAAATACCCTTTTTGAGCTATTTAAAATCATTCTAAATATGCTATATTTGTAGGGTAATTAGACAAGTAATTCCTTGAACACCTTAATTCCTTTTAACGCTTCTCTTACTTTAAACCGCAAAATCGGACGCTATACTTTAGTGTACGGAGAGCTTGTTATAGAGCAAAGAATATGTGAATTTCTTTCCACATATGGTACAGTGACAGGGATTAATTTAGAAGAATACTTGTCAAATACAGCTGATAATTACGATACTGTAAGAATTCCTTTATCCACTTGCGGTACAATGATCGAACTGGATATTCAGCATTTTTTGGCTTTCAAGAAACTCTACGAAGAAGAAATGCAGCAACTTCAATTAGAAGATATGTTGATTCGATTGAAAATACAGATCCCTTCTGAAGCGCTTATTTTTGTTTAGACTTTTTATAAACTACTGAGTCTCATAATAAAAGTGAACTAATACATGTACTTTTGGTTTATAGATTATAGATCAAAATTACCACTATGAAATCATCCCTAATCAGACAACGCACATCTTTACAAGATTCAATCTTGGAAGAATTAAATAAACAAATGGCTATAGAAGCCCACTCTTGCGCAGCATATCTATCGATGTCGGCATGGTGTCATGTACAGGGTCTTGTAGGCTGCGCGGATTATTTCAAAAAGCAATCAGGAGAAGAAAGAGAGCACCAGCTTCGCATCTTTGATTATGTGACTTCAATGGGTGCCCTGGCAGTATCTCCGGAAGTACGTGGTGTAGAAGCAAACTTCGAAGGCTTGCGCAATATCTTTGAATTAGCATTGGATATGGAAATCGCCATCACAGAACGTTTTAATTTCTTGACAGAACTTTGTCATAAGAATAAAGATTACCAAACTGCTAAATTCTTGCAATGGTATCTGGACGAACAAATGGAAGAAGAAGAAAATGCGCGTCGTTGCCTTGAATTATTTGACCTGATCACTCCTGCTAATGATGGCTTGTATCAAATCGATAAAGCAGTCGCTAAATTGAATGCAGAATAATTAGCATTATATTAAAATAAAAAAGCAGCTGATTGGTATACGGTCAGCTGCTTTTTACTTTATAGGTATTCAATTTTTATTTCCAGATTAATTGTGCTTCTGTCAGAAGTAATTTTTTATCGATTGGTACTACCCCAACCTGTTCACATACCAAGCCCCCCGCAAGGTTGGAAAGTTCTGCTATTTTATCCGGTGAAAGATTTAAGGCACAACATAAAGCAGCGACACTAACAACCGTATCTCCGGCGCCTGACACATCCGCTATCTTACGAATGTGTGCCGGAATAATACAAGCCGGTTCTCTTTCCTTCTTAATGAAAACTCCTTTTTCTGACAGCGTCAATAAAATCATATTCGTATGCAATAAAGCAGACAAACTATCTACTGCCGCTTCGATGTCTTTATCTTCTGATAAATTCCCGTCCCACTTCAACCCTTCTTTCATTTCCTTGCGATTCGGTTTGAACAAAGTGACATCTTTGTAATGCAAAAAATTTCTTTTCTTAGGATCTACAACTGTTGGAATGCCTTTCGCATTAGCGAGTTTAACCACAGAGGCAATCAACTCTTCATCAATTACTCCTTTATCGTAATCCTCAAATATAACTACATCACAGGTTTCTAACAACGCTGTAATCTTAGTCAACAATTCTTTCTTATCGATTTCTGCAAGCGGCTTATCGGTTTCCTGATCTACACGCAACATGTGGTGATGACCGGAAATGATGCGGTGCTTAATGGTTGTAATGCGTTCGGTACTTTGATAAATACCTTCCGAAGGAAGATTGTTTTGTGATAACAAGGTTAAAAAATTATTCCCTTCCAGGTCATTTCCAATCACTGAACATAAATAAGGAATCGCTCCAAGAGCTTGCACATTGAGTGCCACATTAGCCGCTCCTCCCAATCTGGATTCGCGGTTGTCTACCTGTAAAATAGGTACAGGCGCTTCAGGTGAAATACGATCGACTCTTCCCCATAGGTAAGAGTCGATCATAACATCACCAATGACGAGTACTTTCAATCCTGCAAACGCAGCAAACAAAGCCTCTGTCGTGTATTCTTTTGTTATTGAAGTTTTGCCAGACATGTTTTAATTCTGTTAACCGCTTCAATCAGGTTTTCATCAGAAGCAGCAAACGAAATACGGATGTTATTTGGAGCACCGAAAGCGTCACCACCAACAGTGGATACAAACACATCATTCAAAATAAACATGGACAACTCAGCAGCCGTGTTGATCTTCTGTCCGTTTACGCTTTTACCTAAGTAAGCACTCACATCAGGGAAAGAATAAAATGCACCTTGTGGAGTATTCACTTTCAATCCTGGAATTTCTTTCAACATGCCTACTACCAGATCTCTTCTTCTCAAGTAAGCTTTCGCCATTTCTTTAGGAGCAGTTAAATCTCCTTTGTATGCAGCTACTGCAGCCTTCTGAGCGATAGAACAAGTACCCGATGTAACCTGACCTTGAATTTTATCACAAGCCGCTGCAATTAGTTTTGGAGCGCCGATGTAACCCACTCTCCAGCCAGTCATCGCATAACCTTTAGAGAACCCGTTGACTGTTACGACCTGATCTTTGATAGCAGGAATACTTCCGATACTGAAGTGAGAACCTTCGAAATTAATGTATTCATAAATTTCATCCGCAATCACTACGATATTTTTATGCTTAGCCACTACATCTCCGATCGCACGCAATTCTTTTTCTGTAAATACAGAGCCGGTAGGATTGCACGGAGAAGAGAATAAGATCGCTTTTGTTTTTGGAGTAATGGCTTTTTCTAATTGAGCCGCTGTTACTTTGAAATCATTTTCCAAAGAACCGCTTACAATCACAGAACGTCCTTCCGCTAACTTTACCATTTCCACATAGCTCACCCAGTAAGGAGCGAAGATGATTACTTCTTCACCTGGATTAACGATGCTCAACAATACGTTGGCAATAGACTGTTTTGCACCTGTAGAAACAACAATATTCTCAGGACCAAAATCAAGATTGTTTTCTTTCTTTAGTTTATCTGCGATTGCTTGTCTCAAATCAGGAAAACCAGGAACAGGACTGTAAAAAGAGAACCCGTCATCGATGGCTTTCTTTGCTGCATCCTTTACGTGTTGCGGAGTTTGGAAATCCGGTTCTCCTACGCTAAGACTGATTACTTTATGACCTTGAGCCGCTAGTTCGCGTGCTTTTTTAGTCATGGCCAGCGTTTCTGATTCAGAAAGCGCGTTTAATCTGGCCGAAAGCAGGTTGGTATCTGTTGCCATTGATTTGTAAATAGTTTGTTTTTTCGGAAGGCAAAAATAGCTAATTAAGCCCGTAAGAGCCAATAAAAAAGGGGTATTTTAAAGGGTATTTTACAAACAGTAAAGTAAAAATGAAAAGGCCAATAGGGATTTTCTCATCTCAATATACTTTCTCAACATGCCGAAATTGACTCTGAACAGACCTAAGCTCAAGTAACGAATGATGATCGCTCCAAACAAAAAGAAAAGGAATAGACTTATTAACGTGATAAACTTAAAAAAACGACTGGAACGAGAAGTGGTAGAATCCGAAGAATAACGCTGAGAAGTCGTTGTCGTAATCATAGGCCATCGTTTTATTGTGTATATAATTCTACGATGAGCCTAAAAGCTGGTTACTAAATGTTAATAACTACTCCCTCCTAAATACTTCAACCCCTTGAATATCAATACGCAATCTCTAACCAAAGAATATTCTCGTGCATAACTCAAGTTTAGCTTATAGACGGTTTGCGAAGGCAAACCAGATTGCAAGTGAATGACGGGGTGAATAATTCCCCGCTTCAATTTGGGAAGATTTGGAGACACCGCATCAGTATATCCTACCCAGGTACATTCGCCTCCCAAAACCAGTAATATGTTGCGGAAAAACTGCTGCGGATGGTCGATAAACCAGGCCATGACAGGGTAAGACACCAAAAAAATCATCGATAAACTGATATCAAATAAGCGCTTGTTTCTAATTTGACGCTCGGATAAAATATTCAATTCGATATTTAAACTGTAAAAGTCTCCTCTCTTATTGGAAGAGTTACTACCAATAATGAAATTACTTTCATCCGGTACAATTTTAAAATCAACGGCTCTATTATCGACACGTGTCATCCATTCAATGATCCGATGAGCAGGAACGTCTTTTGAACAAAAGATAATTTCATCTAGACGATACAGTTGCACCAACTTCTCCAATTCTTCCAGGTAACCCAAATAACCTCTTTGTGTCACGTCATTTTTATTCGAGGTGATGTAACCCAAAACATTCAATTTATAATGAGTGTCTTTCAATAATTCGTCAATGCGCTTGCTCTCATCATAACTGCCAATAATAGCCACTCTCTTTTTTCTGCCATCTCCTATCTTCACGTTGCCATGCTGTATGAACTGAACCAAAGCTCGAACCAATAGCAAAGCCACAATTGACCACAACCCACCGAAAACAATAATGCCCTTTGAGAAACGATATTCATCGAAGAAGTTAGAAAAAGCGGCAATGACAAAAGTACCGATAACAATGCCGGCAAGAATATGATAAAACTTTGCTAACGGTTTATAACCACCGTACATAAATACAGTCAACCCCCAAACCAATACATAAACAGGAACAATGTAGTGCAAAAACTCCGGTGGATAATAATCACTTTCTGACTTGATAAACCTTTCCCAAAAGTTTACCAAAACATACATACCCGCATACATCACAAGGGCATCTGCAAAGAAAAGCCACGTTTGTAGGACGAAGCGTGTCATCAAGGCCATACCGGCTCTGAGGTAAATGGCCGTATTAATTAACACCGCAAAAATTCCGGCGTTCTTTGTAGAGAAATGCTTTTGTGCAAATATGATCATCGCCTTGTAGAAGATGAACACATAATTGATGCTCGTACGTTTTGTACTTTCTCCTTTGTAGTGGATGATCCTTGTTTCAGGATAGTAATAATTCTTATGACCAGATTTTAATATACGGTAAGACAAATCAATGTCTTCACCATACATAAAATAATCTTCGTCCAGCAATCCTATCTTTTCTAATACCGAATGACGCAACATCATGTAAGCGCCGGATAATACATCTATGGGATTGATTTCGTCAGGACTAAGGAAACCCAAATGATAGCGTCCAAATTTTCTAGACTTAGGAAATAACTTGGCAAAACCGAAAATTTTATAAAAGGCAACCCAAGGAGAAGGTAATCCACGCTTAGACTCCGGAAGAAATTTACCCTTACCATCCAACATCTTCACGCCTAAACCTCCCGCATCGGGATGCTCGTCCATGAATTGACAACACTTGGATAGCGTATCTTCTTCTACAACGGTGTCAGGATTTAATAATAAAATGTATTCGGCTTTGGATTCGCGGATCGCTTGATTGTTGGCTTTAGAAAAACCTTGATTGGTCTTATTCGCGATCAGCTTCACCCATGGGAACTTTTCATTCACCATCTCTACTGAACCATCTACAGAATTATTGTCTACCACAAAGACTTCCGTATCGACGTGCTTTACCGCTTTGGCAAGCGACGTCAATGCTTGCTCCAAAAAATGGCAAACGTTATAATTTACAATGATAACACTTAATTTCTTCAAACCTCTCCAGTCTTATGCTTCCAACAAGGTGCGGGTGATGATACTTCTGCCTAGCGTGATTTCGTCTGCATACTCCAACTCTCCTCCCAACGGAATCCCTCTTGCTATAGCGGTGATCTTCACCTCTAATGTTTTAATCTTTTTTGATAAATAAAAAGCCGTTGTATCGCCTTCCATCGTGGTACTTAATGCCAATATGACCTCTTCGACCTGGTTTCCCGTTAAACGTTGAAGAAGCGATTCTATTGTGAGCTGATCCGGCCCAATTCTATTCATCGGTGAAATAACACCACCCAATACATGGTATACTCCTCTGTACTGCATTGTATTTTCAATGGCCATCACATCCCTTACATCTTCCACTACACATACCGTCTTATGATCTCTGTGTGTATTGGAACAAATACTGCATACCGTATCATCGGACAAATTATGGCAGACCGTACAATGTGTGATATTTTCGCGGAGATTTTTCAAAGCATCGGATAAACCGTAAGTGGCTTTCGCGTCCTGCTTGATCAAATGTAATACTAAGCGCAAAGCCGTCTTCTTGCCGATACCCGGTAATTTAGACACTTCTTCTACTGCTTCTTCAATTAACTTGGAAGGTATGTTCATAAACGAACTAAAGCCTTAGATA
>JAQZBV010000139.1 GCA_029237685.1 Cytophagaceae bacterium
ACGTGCAAAGGCTATGCGTTCAGGATAGGCATGTGCTAAAATAATTCCTGTTTCAAAAGGATCAAATTTCCCGTTGTTGGGTTCTATTTCAAATAATCTACGGTAAGAAGAAGCGATTTTTTCTATTTTCCCCAATACGCTGCCTTGCCCGTCGTTTCTGCGGAAACGTCGCAAGGCTTCCACACGCAGGTTGATGTCGATACCGGCTTCTTTTGGTAAAGGATCTTTTTCTTCCAATATCGCGGCTACGTCTGTGGCTAGTTCGAGCATATCGTTCTCTTCTGCCCATAACAACATGTGCGCAATCCTTGGATGACAGGGCAGACCATGGATTTTTTTTCCATGTGCCGTGATCTTCCCATTTTCCAAGGCTTCCAGTTGGTGCAGGGTATCAGATGCCTGCGCTAACGTACCTTTAGGAGGAACACTTAACCAAGTCAATTGGGAGATGTCCATGATGCCCCATTGCGCCATGTCCAGCATCAGCGGCGCCAGATCGGCTTCCAGTATTTCAGGAGAGCGGTGATCGGCTAAACTTTCATGAATGCTTCTTGACCACATGCGGTAGCAGGTACCCGCACTCAATCGTCCGGCGCGGCCTGCACGCTGATCAGCGGAATCTTTGGATATTTTCACGGTTTCTAATCGGGATAAACCAGAGTTGGGATCAAATTTGGAGGTGCGGCCAAAACCCGTATCGATCACGATCTTGATGCCTTCGATGGTTAAGCTGGTTTCCGCAATAGAAGTCGCTAAAACAATTTTTCGCTTGCCCTGTTTGTTGGGCATGATGGCACTGTGCTGTTGCGCCGGCGTGAGTTGACCATACAAGGGATGAATAGCAAAGTCACGCAGTTCTTTCTTCAACAATTCTTCACACTTTTTAATCTCACCCTGACCTGGGAAAAAGGCCAATACATCGCCTTCTTTTTCTCTTACGGCTTTTAGGATCGTTCGTGCGGTCATTTCAGGAAGCAGGAATTCATCCGTTTCTCCCGTATACACAATGTCTACCGGATATTGTTTACCCTGGCTTTGCACCATCGGGGAGTTGAGCAATTTGGTAAGTTGTGGCATGTCGAGCGTTGCTGACATCACCATAATGCGAAGATCAGGTCGGAGTACTTGTTGAGCTTCTCTGCATAAGGCCATCGCTACATCGGCATGGATGCTGCGTTCATGGAACTCATCAAAAATAACCATCCCTACACCTTCCAGCGAATTGTCGCTGTGTATCATCCGAGTTAGAATTCCTTCTGTCACCACTTCAATTTGCGTTTGCTCGCTCGTGCGGTTTTCGAAACGGATGCGGTAACCGACCCTTTGTGCAATTTGTTCTCCCAACAGATCCGCCATGCGTGTTGCAACAGCTTTGGTAGCCAATCTGCGGGGTTCCAACATGATGATTTTTTTACCCCCTAACCAGGCTTCGTCCATTAAGGCCAAAGGCAGTAAGGTGCTTTTACCTGCGCCGGGAGGAGCGTTTACGATGAGGGTATTTTGCTCGGCAAGGTGTTTTTTTACCTCCGGAATAACTTCCGTAATGGGCAGATCTATAGAAAAGGGATTGAAAGGCATGGAGCGAATTGTCATCTAGTTGACCTTGCTAAATTACGAAATATTGCTCGTTATACCCAATAGTAAAACCATTGATAGGACAAGTTAATAAAACGACAAAAAAGAGAATTATTTTAGAAGAGCGATGTAACTTTTTGACTTGGACCGAGTCTTATGTATATTAGAATATTACATTGTTTACTTTTTAACCAAACTTTTCTAGCTATGAAAAAAATCAATTTGTTTTTAATTGCAACAGGTCTGCTCTTATTCTCTCAAAACGCATTTGCCATCACGACACATACTATCTTGGTCGGACAGGGCGGGGGATTTACGTTTTCACCAAATGTTATTACTACTATAGTAGTAGGAGATATCATTCGTTGGGAATGGGTTTCAGGTAATCATACGACAACCTCCGTAGCCGTGCCTATCGATGGAGAACACTGGACTAGCCCTATTAATTCTACTACTACTTTTTTTGAATATCAAGTTACTGTAGCGGGGAACTATAGTTACCAATGTAACCCGCATGGAGCAGGGGGCATGAACGGTATCCTTCAAGTGAGTACAGTTACGGATATACAGAAAGGCTTAATTTATAATTCACTGGTTATTTCTCCGAATCCAACTACAGATGAAATTCAGGTAGGATTCAATTCGGATAAATCTTTCCAGGCTACGGTTTTGATCTTCGATGCTACCGGAAATTTGAAGAAAGAAGATAAAGTAAGAGTAAAGAACGGCGACAATCTGATTTCATACAACGTTTCCAGATTCGCTAAAGGGACTTACTTCTTTAATCTTCTAGACGGTGAGACGGCGCTGGTAGCGAAGAAGTTTATAAAAGAGTAAAAAAGTTGTTAGTTATTAGTTGTTAGTTGTTAGTTGTTAGTTCGGTTATCAATACCGAATTAACAACTAATATTTTTTTAAACTAACAACTAACAACTAACAACTAACAACTAACAACTAACAACTAATAAACCGCTACCGTATTGTCCACTTCCATGCTCCAGGCATGAATACCGCCTTCCAGGTTACTGATTTTTTCAAATCCATTAGCTTTTAAAAAATTGACGATCGATGCACTGCGCATGCCGTGGTGACAATAAACGACGATGTTTTTATTTTTAGGCAGGTCCTGCAGGTGATGTGGCACCGTGTTCATTGGAATTAACAGAGCTCCTTCCAGTCGACACAGGTCATATTCATATTGTTCTCTCACATCCAGCAATAATAAGTCTGCTTGCTGATCCAGTAGCGATTTTAATTCTGTTACCTGAATGACGTCTTGCAAAACTGTTGTTTCGCAGGAGAAGTCATAATTACCCAATTCTTTTATCGTGTAATTCTCAGGATTGGCTTTAATACTGAACAATTGTGTTTGCATCGTTAAGGCATCCAGTGTAAAGAGTTTTCCTGCTAAAGGATTTCCCAACCCCAAAATGAGTTTTAATGCTTCATTGGCTTGCAAAGTACCGATGAGGCCTGGAAGTACACCCAGCACTCCAATCTCACTGCAGGAAGGCATTTCACCGTCTGCAGGTGGCTCGGGATAAAGGCAGCGATAGGTTGGACCTTTGGTGCCTTTTTCATCGGAGTAATTGAATACCGAAACCTGTCCGTCAAATTTAAAGATAGAACCAAAGACTAATGGTTTGTTAAGTATCACACAAGCATCATTCACCAGGTACCGGGTCGAGAAATTATCTGAGCCATCGACGATGATGTCATAAGATGGAAGGATCGATAATACGTTGTCCTTATTCAGTTGTTCTGTATAGGTGATGAAACTGATCAGCGGGTTATTAAAGGATAGACGGGCTTTGGCTGCTTCCGCTTTGTATTTGCCAACATCATCCGTACCGTATAAAATTTGACGCTGCAAGTTGCTGACATCCACTTTATCGAAGTCGATAATGCCAATGCGTCCTACACCTGCAGCAGCCAGGTATTGCAACGCGGGACAGCCCAAGCCACCGGCTCCAATGACTAATACGGAAGCAGCTTTGATTTTTTCCTGACCAGCTAATCCGACTTCCTGCAAGGAGATGTGACGGCTGTAACGGGAAAGCTCTTCTTTGGATAACGAATGTGTCATGATAATGTATGTTCGGATGATAGCGAAGATATTTGGTAGAGATGAGAGATGTGAAATGAGAGATGTGAAATGAGAGATGTGAAATGAGAGATGATTCGCATTTAATTTCACATTTCTCTTTTCACATTTCTCATCTCTCTATTTCATGGTAACTCATGTCCCAATCTTTCCAAACAACTTCATAGCCTTTGCTTCTCAACATGTCTGCAACCGCTTGGGGAGAGCGTTCATCGGAAATTTCAAATTGTTCCAGCGCTTGTTCTTTTGATGCATAGCCTCCCGGGTCGGTTTTGGAACCGGCGCTTAAAGAGGTTATTCCTAATTTAATGACATGGTCTCTGAACTTGATGTTTTCTCGTGTAGACATGGACAGTTCCACTTCTTCATCAAACAAGCGGTAAGCACAGATCAACTGTACTAGTTCTCTGTCGCTCATGTCTACCTTAGGTTCTATATTGCCTGCGTGCGGACGCAGGCGTGGAAATGAAATGGAGTATTTCGTTTTCCAATAAGTTTTTTCCAGATAATCCAAATGCAAAGCATTGAAGAAACTGTCTGTTCTCCAGTCTTCCAGACCAATCAGCACGCCCAAACCCATTTTATGGATGCCCGCTTTGCCCAGTCGATCCGGTGTATCCAGGCGGTAGTTGAAATTGGATTTCTTGCCTTTGGGATGGTGAAATTTATAATTCTCTTCGTGGTAACTTTCCTGATAGACCAATACACTGTGTAAGCCGAGTGGAATCAATTCTTCATACTCTTCCTGATCCAATGGTTGTACTTCCATGGACAGTTGAGCAAAGTGGGGCTGAAGCAAGGGCAATATTTTTTTGAAATAGTCCATGCCCACTGTTTTATTGGCTTCACCTGTCACCAGTAATACGTGATCGTAGCCATAAGATTTAATCACTTCTACTTCTTTTAAGATTTGCTTTTCTGTCAGTGTAATTCTGCGCATGGGATTGTCCAGGCTGAATCCACAGTAGGTGCAAATGTTCTGGCATTCGTTGGATAAGTACAAGGGAATGTACATCTGCATCGTATTGCCAAAACGCTTCAATGTCAATTCATGACTTTTGCGCGCCATTTCTTCTAAGAAAGGCATGGCAGCAGGAGAGATCAAGGCTTTGAAATCTTCCAGTGTGCGTTTGTCTTTGTCAAGAGCCAGGCGAACATCCTGTGCTGTTTTAGCATAGATACTTTCCTTCACTTCTTCCCATGAATAGTGGTCGAAGAGTTGCTGAAAAGAATGAGTGTTATGTACGTGTACTTCTGACATGTTATAATTAGAGATCAGATCTCTACCAAAGGATTATAGTTCATCTAAGAACGATGTGAAAGGACTGCTGGCTTCTGCATGTTGTAGTTTTTTGCCCAACTTCGCTTCATAAGCCATGCGACCCGCTTGTACAGCCAGTTTGAAGGCAATTCCCATATTGACAGGATTACTTGATACGGCAATGGCGGTGTTGACCAATACGGCAGCGGCACCCATTTCCATGGCTTCAGCAGCGTGTGAAGGCGCTCCGATACCGGCGTCGATGACCACAGGTACTTTACTTTGTTCGATGATGATGCGCAGCATCTCGCGGGTTTGCAAACCGTTGTTGGTTCCAATAGGAGAGCCCAAGGGCATGACAGCCGCTGTGCCGACTTCTTCCAGGCGTTTACACACCACCGGGTCCGCACCAATGTAAGGCAATACAATGAAACCCAATTTTACTAATTCCTCTGCCGCCTTTAACGTTTCGATGGGGTCGGGTAGCAAGTATTTAGGATCAGGATGAATTTCCAGTTTCAGCCAATTGGTTTCTAAAGCTTCTCTTGCCAACTGAGCTGCAAATACCGCTTCTTTGGCTGTGCGCACGCCGGATGTATTGGGCAATAGATTAAACTGCGGATGATTCAGGTGATGGAGAATATCATCTTCCTGATTTTTTATGTCGATGCGTTTCAGTGCTACGGTTACCAACTCTGAACCGGATGCCAGCAAGGCCTCGTTCATGAGTTCGGAAGAACTGAATTTGCCTGTTCCTGTAAACAAACGGGACTGGAAGGTTTTACCGGCTATGATTAAAGGTTCCATGGTCTTTTGTTTTTAGAGCGGAATGAAAGGATTGTATCGTATCTGGTTTGTTCATGGAATGCGTGATGGCAGAAGAAACCGCTACACCGTATATACCGGTTTGCATAAGTTCTTCGACATCTTCATTTTGTATGCCTCCAATAGCAATCACAGGAATAGTTATATTTTTTTGTTTCATGGCCAGCAGAATGTTGACATAACCTTCTGTTCCTAAAACCGGACTTAATTTTTCTTTTGTTGTTGTAAATCGATAAGGCCCCAGGCCGATATAGTCTACACTTGCTGCAGCCAGTTGTTCAATGTCTTCCAATGTATTGGAAGTGCCACCGATGATTTTATCCGGACCCAATAAAATTCTGGCATCTGTGGGAGTAGAATCTTCTTTGCCCAAATGCACGCCATCAGCATCTGCGGCAATAGCAATGTGTACATGATCATTCACAATAAATACCGCGTTGTATTCTACGCAAATGGCTTTGATCTCTAAAGCTGTTTGCAGTAAAGTGATATCGCTGACGTTTTTCAAGCGCAGTTGTATCCATCGGGCACCTGCTTCACAAGCGGCTTTGGCTTGTTGAATCTGTTCTTCCGGAGCACCATGTGTGATGTACTGTAACGGTTGTATCTGATGCTTAGACATGGTGCAAGCCTAATCTAGAAGTACTGCTAACTAAATATTTTTCTATGTATTGTTTGGCTTTGAGAACTGATGCTTCCAAAGACAGGCCCAACGATAAGTTGGCCAGAATAGCGGAAGACAGAATACAACCGGTACCCCTTTTTTCCGCGTTTAATCGTTTCCCTTCAAACAGCGTTTCTCTTCCTCCCTGAAACAGGTAATCGTTACTGTGTGTAGTTTCCAAATGCCCTCCTTTTAACAATACTGAACAATGGTTGCTGAGCAGACTGGCTGCTTCTTCCAAACCGTAATCAGGTATCAGGCTTTTGAGCTCTACTGCGTTCGGGGTAATCAGATCCAATTGGTCGACGATAGAAGCCAACATTTTCTGATCAGGTGATGAATGAAACTCAAATCCTGCAGAAGCTTTTAGAATCGGGTCCCAAAGGATGTAAGCGTCTGGTAACACTCTTCGCAAGTAGGAGAGCAAGGAAGACAAAGCTTCATAACTTTGTATCAATCCAATTTTTACATAACGAATATCCAAACGGTCGATCAATGCTTCGATCTGTGCGATTACTTCTTTTTCCGGTAACCAGGAAAGTCCTTTAAAAGCAATATCGTTTTGATAGGTAATGGATGTGCATACGCCTAACCCCAGTGCTTTATGAGCCTCAATGGTTTTGATGTCGGCCAGAATGCCTGCGCCTCCGCAAGGATCAAATCCGGCAATGCTTAAGATGTAGGGTCCGTTTTGCATGCGACTATTAAGTGTTGTATGCGTTCTTTTACCAATTCTCTATCTTGCAATCCATTCACGTTACTCCACACATTTCCCAATACTACCGCTCCATCAAATCCTCGCTGTGCAAGCTCTTTCATGTGTTCCGTCCTTATTCCACCTAAGGCGTAAACCTTTGTTTCTTTTTGTTCTTTCAATTCTTCTACCCAGGCATCAAACTGCGAAGCACTGTAAGCGCTTTTGTAGTCTTGCTTGGATATGCTTTCAAATACCGGACTCAGCCATACGTAATCGAATCCTTTTGGCAATCGATTGATTTCTTCCTGATCGTGAACGGAAGAACTGATCGTCAATTTTTTTCGCTTCGTATAGGCCATCCAGGCTTCCTGTTCGGCGACCGCCATATTTTTCAAAGCGTTGGCACCCATGTGAATGCCTTTGGTATTGAATTCCTCTGCCAGCAACCAATGCGAATGCAATACAATTTTACTGCAATCGCTGGAAGATAGTTGTTTCATCCATTCTCTCATTTCTACTATCGAAAACTCGGGTTTTCGAAGGTGAAAGGTGTCTAATCCACCGTATAGCAACTCTTGAACAAGCTGTTGCTCCTCAGGAATAGAGTCAGGTATGGAACAAACGATCAGGTTCATGAGAGAACTGAGAACTGGGAACTGAGAACTGAAAACTGAAAACTGAGAACTGGGAACTGAAAACTGAGAACTGAGATAAATCGGTTCTCTGTTTTCAGCTTCTCAGTTCTCTATTTAAGGTAGATTTCCGCCCCCGCCTGAAGAAACTCTTTTGATTTTTCTTTCATGCCTTCTGCGAATACATCGGTATCATTCAATCCGTTTTCTTCCGCATAATCGCGCACGTCCTGACTGATTCTCATGGAACAGAAATTCGGGCCGCACATCGAACAGAAGTGAGCGGCTTTCGCGCCTTCAGCAGGAAGCGTTTCATCGTGGAACTCACGCGCCGTATCCGGATCAAGAGACAGGTTGAATTGGTCTTGCCAACGGAATTCGAAACGCGCTTTGCTCAAGGCATTATCACGCACTTGCGCACCAGGATGACCTTTTGCTAAGTCAGCCGCGTGTGCAGCGATTTTATAAGTGATTACACCGTCTTTTACATCTTTCTTATTCGGTAAGCCCAAGTGTTCTTTCGGCGTTACATAGCACAACATCGCGCAACCATACCAGCCAATCATAGCAGCACCGATGGCAGAAGTGATGTGATCGTATCCGGGAGCGATATCGGTAGTCAATGGACCGAGTGTGTAGAAAGGTGCTTCGTCGCATTCTTTCAGTTGCTTCTCCATGTTTTCTTTGATCAATTGCATCGGCACGTGACCAGGGCCTTCGATCATGACCTGAATGTCATGCTTCCAGGCAATCTTGGTCAATTGACCCAATGTTTCCAATTCACCGAATTGCGCCGCATCGTTGGCGTCAGCGATAGAAC
>JAQZBV010000017.1 GCA_029237685.1 Cytophagaceae bacterium
TTTTTCAAAATATTTTTTTATGAAGAAACTCTATAAACTACCGATTCTTATCGCATTCCTCTGTTTTAGTGCAAGTCCACAGCATCTGCTTGCTCAATCCATTAACGCCATTTGGGGACAAGTGAGTCCTGGGATCAGTTCCCCTGATTTTATTAAAACAGATGGTGAGGGCAATCTTATTCGGACCTCTTTTCAGGATTCAATGCTTGTCAAAGTAGATAGCGATGGTGATGTGTTATGGGGCATTAAGTTTCCAATACAGCCTCAAGATTCAGCGGCAGTAATAACGGGCTTAGCTGTTGATGGTGATAATAATATTTATGTTGCGGGAAGTTATAAAAGCGGTCAAATTATTTTTGACAACATTACATTGAATGCGGATACCTCCGAACGATTGAGCAGTTTGTTTTTGGTGAAGTATAATTCAGACGGGGATTTGCTTTGGGCTATCACAACAGGTATAGATGCTTCTCCAAAAGTGGTTGCGATCGAAGCGGATGGCAGTGGCAATGTTTTTATTTTCGGCAATACAGCAAGTGAAAGTGAATCAACGGTTTTTGGTAGTACAACAATTGAAGAGGGGCTTTTTTGTGTGAAATTTGATCAAGACGGAGATATTGTTTGGGTGAATAACATCATAACAGTTGGTGGAAGTGTTTTTGCGGCAGGTGTTGCTGCGGATGGAGACGGAAATTCTATAGTTACAGGCAATTTCACAGGGAGCACATGCAGCATTGGAAGCACGGTAATTAATAACTCTGGAACAGAAGGAGAAACTTTTGTTTTCAAATTTGCTCCCAATGGAAACGCATTGTGGGGTAATGCATTTGGAAGCGCATCTGATGAGGAATGGGTGCAAAGTATTACATTGGATCAAGATGACAATGTATATATCGCCGGACACCACAAAACTCCTCCCAGTCCTGTACTGGAATTTTTTATTGCAAAATACAACGCTTCCGGAGTTAGTATATGGGATAAAAAATTTACCGGCGATTACGATCGTTGTATAGCACAAAAAATCAGTACTGATTTGGAAGGTAATCTTTATATGGTAGGTCTATTTAAGGGAGAGGAAATTGTACTAGGCACACTAACTCTTACTGCGGACAATTCATCTAATTGGTTATTTGTTGCAAGCTTCGACTCAAATGGTGATACCAGATGGGCCGGTTTGGAGGACAATTGCATAGGAGAACAAATAGCTACAGATGATGAAGGGAATATTTATGTAACAGGAAACATGAACGGTCCTTCCTTAACATTGGGAACCGTTATCTTGAATAATATTAATACGCCTACCGGTAATTCCAGATTTCTGGCAAAATTGAACAGTAATAATACGACAACAGGCATTTTTTCTTCGGAGAAACAATTCATTTTTGTATCACCGAATCCTAGCCGTGGTCATATTAAAATTTATGGGTTGAAAGAAGGCCTTTGGAAAATTCAAGTACTTACCATGACTGGTCAATTGATTCATGCTTCGGAATTCTCTGCTACTGAATTGCCGCTAGACTTGTCTTCTCAACCTAAAGGCTTGTATTTACTTCGACTTCAAAACGAGAAAGATGAAGTCATGAGCGGTAAAATTATAATAGAATAAGAGAGTCAATCCTCTATGCTTTCATTCAGGGCTAGAGGATGGACTTAAATTGTTTTATTTTTTATGTTTCGAATATTAAATTCACCGACTTTTTGTCGATCAAAAAGCAGAGAGTTTGTCTAAGGCCTCTTCCAGCGTAGAAACAAAATTGATGTGTCCCGATTGGTTGCTTTCCAAGATAAAGTCTTTTATACTTTTATTGGTATAGTTACTGAAATCACCGACAATGGCCAAACGCATCCTGTAGTTGGAAAATTTTTGCAGGATCTCACCTGCTAGTCCATTTTTTAGATCAAAGAAATCCGGTATGATGTTTTTTTTATACAGGATGAGGCTGTCAAAACCCTGATAATAGACATTGCCTAGCAGGTCCAACGCATCGGCCGTACGTTGAATGATCAGCTGATCTGAAATTACTTCGGCAAGTTGCATGCCTTTGCTGGTGTGGCTTATTATTTCCATTCTTCCTGCTTTATCTTTTCAAAAACGAGTACGCCTATTCGAATCTTCTCTTTTATGTCCCTCACATATGTCCATTGAAACATTAATATAATGGAGGACAGAGGTAAAGAAAAAAGAAATATGAACTGAACGAAAGGATGGAGCGAATAGTTCTCAAAGTGTAGTTCAGGCAGGTTTATTTTTTTATGCTTTTGAGTGGCACGCAGTGTTTGATTATAGAAAGCAATGTAATTTCCCAGGTGAGAGAAGAATGTATTACGATTCCAGGACAGTAAAATGCTGAAGTTTATTTTTTCAAACTTTTTACCATCCTGGATCAGAAGATTTATATTCTCTCTTAATTTTTGTTCCATTGTTATTTGATGTTAACTCTTATCCCTTCCGAGTGCGCATTAAACTCCGGTGCATACATGCATTGGATATTCGTAATGCCATTGGAGAAATTACCGGCATTGTTTACACGAAGGCTATATTCAAATACATACGTTCCTCTGGGTAAAAATCCAATGAAGAAATCTGTAGACGCATCTCTGGTGCTTTCGTAATAGCCGAATCGATTGTTCCATTTAGCGCCCGATAATACATTCAACGGCTCAAACCCTGCAGCACGCATGTCTTGCACGTGTACATATTCCAGGTCACGATCCGATCGGATGATTAATTTAACTTTCACCAAATCTCCTGCTTTCAAAGGTGTAGCTGATGTAATCGGTTTTAAAACCGCGCCGCTTGCCGTTTGTTCTTCCAGCATCAATTCTTTCGTCAGTTGCAGCTGTGTGTTTTTGTGCGTAGTGATTTTATCCAAATCCTCGTAATACTGCCAGTGAATGGCTCCCCATGAAATGCCTGGTCCTTGTTTGCTCAAAGTTACTTTGGCAAGCTCTGGTTTTACTTCCGCTCCATTCCATACTTTAGTCAGGGTAGGATTGATTTCGCTGGTAGGGAAATCAATTTTTTTATTGTTGATTTCTACTTTTAAAGTAGGATCTGCATTCAACCAGGAGGTTCCGTTCAACAGCAAAGCATAACAGGCTTCTGTGGTGGCTTTGGTCGTTTTCCAATGTGTGGTTTGTTTTTGTGTCAATAACCAGAAACGCATTTTATCTACTGAAGCCCGATCTTTGGCTGCTTCTTCAAAGAATTCCACTAACATGGCTTGTCTTTCAATAGGGGCCTGGTACCAATAGTATCCTTCAGCTGCTTTCCAGTACATCCCTTTGTCTTCGGTAACGATGGCGCGTTCTTTGAAGGACTTGCGCAGCAGTTCAGGTATTTTTGTATCTCCGTCTCTATACGCTGCAAGGCCTATGATGGCTTGCTCGTACAATTGATAATTCGTCCAGTATTTACGGGATTGATTTTTATAAAAGGTAATGGCTTCCGCCAACTCACCGTTTACTTTTCTGTCGTAAAAACTTCGGCCATATAAATAATGAACTTCTATAGAAGAGGGCTGTACTTCCTCCAGTTTTATTTCTTTTAATTTGGCACGTTTCAGCAATTCTTTGTAATCTTTCAACAATTCTCTATCGCAGTAATCCAAGGCTTTTGAGGTCATCTCATCGATCATCTCGTCGTTGCGGCCTTTGATGCCTAAATGTTTCAAGTGACCCAGACCGGTGAGGATGTGTTGCGTGATGTAACGGTCCTCGTGCATACCGTTGAACCATGGAAAGGCGCCATTACCCAATTGCATTTTGTTTAATTTACCCAAGGCACGATCCAACTCGCTATTCATTCTGGTCAGATCAAACAGCAAACCAATACGTCTTTTTTGTTCCGTTTCATTCTCAGCATCTCTTAACCATGGCGTTTGTTCCAACAGGAGCATTTTTAATTCCTGGTTTTTTTCCAGGTTGGAAAGCAAAGCATTTGGCTCGAGGTTTTTCCATAAGTCAAACATGCGCTTCAACTCCGGACTGCTGTTTGCCACAAAACCTGCAAGGCTGTTGGCATAGTAGCGGCTGAAGGTTTGTTCCGCGCATTCGTAAGGATATTCTGCCAGGTAAGGTAAGGCTTGTACGGCGTACCAAACTGGATTAGGCGTGAGCTCTAATGTTAGTCTGTGATTGACTAAAGTCTTCGAAGTATTCTTCGCGAGCTTATCCAATTCATACGTTTTTGTTTGTCCTTGTGTCACTACCATAGGCAAACTTTCCGTGACCAACATACGATTTGAAAATACAGGAATAACATTTTCTTCCCCGTCGCTGAAGTTGCCGGCTGATGCAATGACTCTGTAAGTGATGGCCTGGTAATGGCCCGGAACTTTAATCGTCCATGTTTTTACTTCGCTTGGTGCTTTGTTACTGCCGAAGGGTTGCACGGATTCCGTATTGCCTAATTCTTTATCGATGGGTTTCATCGTGGCGGCATCGAAGAGCAAAAGTTTCACTGTGCCCACCATAGGATTACCGCTGAGGTTGGTGACTTTCGCAGAAAGTACGAGCTGATCTCCTTCGCGTAAAAATCGTGGCGCGTTCGGTACGACCATCAATTCTTTTTGTGTCACCACTTCTTGTTGTGTGGTACCGTAACTCATGTCTTGGGTATGTGCCAATCCCATCATCTTCCAACGTGTCAAGGCTTCCGGCATGGAAAATTTCAATACGATGTTACCGGCTTCATCCGTTTTCAGATCAGGGAAGAAGAAAGCCGTTTCACGGAAATCTTTCCTGATGGCAGGTTGTTCTGTTTGGTTTTTCTCAACGGCTTTCGGTTCATCTTTATTTTTTTGAGGTGATTGTGCAACAGCTGATGAATCGCTTGCTACACTAGGTGCTGACATGGCTACTTCTTCCATCATTTCACCTTCCTCCGCATTCCTCATGCTGGAATTTTCTTTTTTGGATTTTCTAAAGTCTGCCGCGTAACCGAAATGATTGTACCCAAACCCATACCCAAACCAATTGAAGGTATCATAGTATTTATGCAAACCATAACTCACATGACGGTAGTTGTCCCATACTGTAAATTTATCGGTACCGAAGGTGGTTTTGGTGCTCATCCAACTTAGTCGGCTGTAGTTGTTGTGGTACAATTGCATGGGCCAGGCATGCGGTGTAAAGGCATCCAGTGAAGCATCATACAGCGTAGCCATGAACTCTGCCGCTTGTTTTTCGCCTTGTGTTTTTTTGATGACCAAGCGCCATTCTTCCGCTTGCCCAGGCAATAACTTATTGCGGAAGGTTTCCCATTTGATGTGGAGTTCTTTGTTGGTAAATGGAACCTGGATGCTTTCTGTTCCACCGTATACACGGTTGTTGTGTACAAATACATAGTGTATAGATAAGCCGCCGCGATCCTCTTCGGTGATCAGCTGTTCGATTTTTTTAATGTTCTTATCCGGTGAAATAAATTCTTTGCGCAAAATTTCTCCGTCTCTTTCAATCTCACAAATGACGTGTACATCGCCAAAAGAAGTACCTATTTCAAAGGTGGCTTTAGCTCCTGGTTCCAGAGTGCCCGGTGATACTTTTGTCCAGCTTGGCGCCACAAAGGGGAGTTGATCGCTCTTCGGATCTGTTTTTGTAAAATTGAATTGAGCGACACTTTCTACTTTATCATTGTTCAAAGCCGTGGCCTTGATCAGGTATTGACCGCTTTCCCAATCGTCGGGCAGATTCAACTCTCCAGCTTTTTCAACGGTGGTTGATAACACTTTTTCCAACACTAATTTTTGCGGGAAATTTTCAATGGCGGTTTCTTCCTCGTATTCATCTTCCGGAAATAACTTTCTAAACTCTTTTTCTGATAACAAGGGTTTGTCCGGATTCTCCCAAAGTCTTTTTCTCAAGGCTTTGGCCGGTGCTTCCAGTTTGAAGAGTTGAACCTTGATCGCAGCGGCTTCGGCTTCACCGGATTGATTTTGAGCGGAAACTTTGACTGTTGCCGGTTTACCTTTTTCTATTGTGGCGGGTGCCTGAATGTTCAACACTAAGGAAGAATAGCCTATGTTGATGGACGTTTCATCGCTGTGCGTTTCTCCATTGATGTCAATCACATCCGCGTATACGGTGTAGATGAACGTCGATTTGCTTTCCGGAGAAACACTGGCATCGGGCAAGGCCTGGAAGTTGATGGTAAATTCTCCGTCGTTATCTGTGGTAGTAGAGCCTGTGGTAATGACCGTTTCCTGTGTATTGAAATTGCTCCAATACCTGTACCAGTAAGGAATTTGCACCTGGCGCACGACTCTGAAGTTTACCTGTGCACCGTCGACGGCATTGCCTGCATAAGCTTTTGCTATGGCTTTAACCTGTACTTGTTGGTTCAGTTTGAATTGGCCCTTCAGGGGTTGAATCTTCACTTCAAACTTAGGTCGTTTGTATTCTTCTACATTGAAACCTACACGACTCATGTGATTACCGATGCTCATGTTGCCGGTTAAGGAGCCCACAGGCGCGGTGAAGCTGCCCTGAACGGAACCAAATTCATTGGTAACCAAGTTAAGAGATGAAACTTCTTTCTGATTCACATCATAGAAACTGATGGTCAAAGGAACATTTTTACCTACTTGTAAATTGTTCTTGGATTTAGTTTGATAAAAAATTCCTTTGAAATAAATGGTTTGCCCTGGACGATAAATGGCACGATCTGTAAAGAGGAGCAGAGAAGCTTCGTGATAACTTTGATGAAGATTGGATGCTTCGTTTTTGTAAACGTAGATTCCTGATGAATGGCTCTGATCGGCTACCAGACGATCGTCTTTGGTGCTGATGTCAAAATTTACATAGCCCGAGCGTCTGTCGTCAGGAGTTGATACTTCCACAAAACCGTTGTCATCACTGGTGTATTGACCGACTACTTTTTTTCTGTTTTTACGACTTTCATAATCGTACTCGTTGAGGTAAGCACTTACCTTGGCATTTGCCAAAGGTTTACCGGTGGTGCGGTTTAAGGTATAGAGTTGCGCTTTCCCTTGCATACTGCGCGCAACATAAGAAATATTGGAAACGGCAGCGAAGCCGTAAGCTAAGATGGCTTTGTCTTTTTCAATTTTGGCTACGTCAGAAGCAATGACCAGATACACTCCTGAAGGAAGACCTTCTACTACAACCTCTGTGCGGTGCTCCCGCAGTTCGGGATCTTGTATAGGATTGACCTCCCATTTTTTGATAGGTGCTCTATCCAGGTAAGGTTTTAATGTACTGAAACGATCCACATCGTATCGATAGGTCAAATCGCTTTTTAGTTTGTCTAACTCTTCTTGTGTCATTCGAACAACACGTAGAGAGAGCGTCTTAACATTGTTGTACTCTACCAAAACACGGAACGGTGATTGTGGAAGATTGACTTCTTCCATGGTCAAGTCTAAGGAAGGTTTGTAAATCACTTCTTTGAGCGATGCAGCGCTGTATGCACCTTCAGACTTGGGGAATCGAGCGATTGCGGCATCACAAATCTTAATACTTTGGATGTTGGCATCCGGATATTTTGGACTGTTGTTGATTCCTGACAGATCCTTGGCTCGTTCATGCCAAATGACAGCTTTCTCAAAACTGGCTTCTGTAGAGATCGGGAATTTGATGGAAGCCTCTTCCAATTTGGTCAATGTAGCCAGCTGTAACTCTTTTTCATTGGTGATGACAGCATGGTTACCTACAAATCTCAGACGAGATAAGGCCAGATCAATCAGTATGGTCGGGTCATTGTCTTTCAGGTGTAATTTTTCCAGGTCCTGAAACAGTTGCATGGCATAGAAATGCAAACTTAACCGATCATCTGTTTCGATCTTAAGACTTGTGAATTCAGCCGGTGCAGAAAAGTATCGAGCATCGTTCAGATTGAATTGTTCAGCCGGACGAGAGACAGAGGCTTCGGTAGATTGAAAAAATAGCAACGCTTTTCTTCCAAGGAAATCATAGAGATTGGCCGTTTGAAAATGATGGCTACTGTTTTTTTCAATGACTTGTTTCAGTTGATCTGTATTGTAACGCAACAAGTATTCTTTGTCTCTGAGCGAATGCTGGTAAGCTTGGATCGTGGCTTCAAGAATGGCCTTTTGATCCCAGGTTTGTATATCGGTACTGTCATTCGCTGTGCTCGTGCTGGCTGCAGAACGGTAACGGTTTCTTTGGAAATATTGCCAGTACATGTCGCCAAGCATGGAGTACAACAAAGAGTTCACAGGAGATGCTGCTGTAGTGAGTTCTGCTTTTATAAAAGCAATGTCTTTCTCAAAAGCATCTTCTTCCACCATGTCATTGCAGCGCATGATATAGATCAGGGCTTTAATTTGATTATCGGCATCGTGAGCTGCCTTTGCGTCTTTGTATAGTTCCTGCAAGTCTTTCAAGGCCGATTGAGGAAGTGAATTTTGCATGTTCGCTTCAATTTTTTCCCAACGCTGTTTGGTGATGTCATTTTGTGCCATAGAAAGAGTAGTCGATAAGAAGAGTAAAAGGAATAAATTTAAGTATCTCATAACAAAAGATTTAATAGCGGCGGCTTCTTTAAGTATTGCACTGGAAGGCCCAGATAAGTTAATAGGATGGAAGGGAAAAGCCAAGATAAAGTTCATGGCAATTTGCAGGTCAATCCTGAGATTTATTAACGTAGTTTGAACAATTTTATGCATAAAGGGATTAATCCAAAGAGGATGATAATCGCCCTGCTCGGAGATAATTCTAAACTTTGGTTTTGTGTACGCTGATTCTCAGGTTTGTGAAATAAAAATAGCCTCCTGCAGGTTTTATAAAAGCGATTTATTTTTGATCCTTAAGTTTGCCATAGCTGTTATGGTAACTTTTACCTTTTTTAGGATGAGTAAATTTTAAGGCAGACCAAACGCTGTTAATGCTTAAACAAGTACTTTCGACTAAACCGTAGTCGTAGCCGATTTCGATGACTTTTATTAAGGTAAGGTCTGTGTCAAGCTGACCGGATTTGGGCCACGATAACCATAAGGTACCGTTTTCTTTTAAATGATTTTTCAACAGTGGGAATCGTTTGTGAAAATCGGATTGGCTCTCTGTAAACAAATGAATGTAGTCAAATTCTCCGGTCGCTTTTGATTGAATGTCTAATTCGGGAAGTTGAATCGATTCAATCGCTTCTTTTGGAGCCTGTACAAGTAAGGCACGCATACCGGATTTCAGGTTCATTTTTTCAGATACTTTTTTATTCATCATCGTACTATTTAGTCATGAGAATAAGACCTGTAATCTTCAGTTCACCTGGCTGCCCTGACAAAATGTAATAGTTGGTTTCTCTTGAAGTTTCTTTACCTGATGAATCGTAATTCACCCACTGAACTTTGCTGGTATAATTCTTCTCTGACAGCTGCTCTTCGGAAAGCACCGTTGTCACCGTTTTTGAAATGCCTTGCTCTGCATAAGGTTTGACGCCTTCTTTCCAAAAGGCCAATACATCTTTTTGATCATCTACCAATTGGATGCCCTGGTCTGAATAAATAGCCATGGGCGCCTGGTAGAAGCCGTCAATTTTTTCAGGAGAAAAAGACATCAAGGCCTCCGCGTAATTTTTGAAGAAAGTTTGAATAGACATGGCTCAAAGGATTGATTCAATTATTTCATGCAATTATCAAACCTTCTTATGCTGGCTATAAAATCTGTGTTTTTTTAAATTTTATAAAATGACATTATTTTCGCTTAGAAAAAATGAGAAAATAATTCCCACTATCATGCAAATAGTACACTATTGTTTCACATCATACCACAACTGCACCAAACCAGACGGAAAGCTTAAGCTTTGCTTGAATTTCAGGTACTGCTCGGGACGACCGTCTTTGAACAAGCGTATGCCATCGCCTAATAAATGTGGAATGACAGAAACGATGATGCGATCAAATAATTTATGACGGAGCAATTCGGTGACAATCTCGGCACCTCCATCGCAATAGATGTTTTTGCCTTCTTGTTGTTTTAACTCTGTGACCAATTGTACCACATCAGAGTGGAATACGACATGATCGTGTGTCCCGGTTCTGCTTTTAGAAATGACGTATACTTTTTTATCCCTGTGCAGGTATTGTTCTCCTATCGTCAACACCTTATCAAAAGTTTTGCGTCCCCAAATGACGGTGTCTATGTTTTGAAGGAAATCATGGTAACCATAGTCTTCATTGGGCGTTTCTACCATGGTTAAGAAATCAATGTTGTCATCGGCTTTCGCAATATAACCATCGAGGCTCATGGCAATGTAGAGGTGTAATTTTCTGCTCATGCTTAGGGATTGTGTTGAATGTCTTCGGATGCTTGAATATAGGTTTTTTAAGAAATAATACCGCAAACTAATTTCACTTATTGGGTACGATTTTTTTCCTTAACCACGGTTAAGGAGATTTCAATAAAGGCGTTCTACTTTTGTATACAATAGAGCACTATTATTTTAAAAATGTCACAGGTGGTATGGTCATTGATTGGGCATGATGAATGGTCATAAAGGCACAAGCAGAACACCGGTGCCTTTATTGTTCTAAAAAATGTAAGAAGGCAAAGCAATGGACGTACTCCCATCAGCGCCAACCGTGGCACTTTGCTGTATTTTGACCACCCCTCCCACAATGATTTTGGCCGTTAGGGTTTGATTGGGACTGGCATTGGAAACTGCAGTTGATAATGTAATAGCGGGTACATTGTCATTGATAGTTACACTTTTTGACCATGGAAGCACAAGGGCACTTTCCGATAGTGCCGCGCCACTTTCCCCGAAATAAATGGCACTGATGTTACCGGAAGCAGTGCCTGTGAGTTCGTAAGTAACCTGTCGACTACTGCCGGATGGACCCGGAGCATTGGAGCTACTTTTTGGACAAGCAGTAAGTCCTACGATGGAGAGTAGGAGCAAGGTAGATTTTAAGATAAGTTTTGAATTCATAGCTGCATGTGATTTACATGCAAGTTAGGAGGGCGTGGCGTTTGAACTCGTTAACTTAAGTTAAGAAATGAGTGGGGACGGAAAAAAGCTATTTCTTCAGTCAAACGCTGTCTTAGGCAGCTTAGAGACTTGGTGCAGTATCGCTTTCTTGGATCATGTATTTCGCTAAATAGTCAAAAAAGGATGTTTCCCATTTGTGGTCAGTTGAATGACTGTCTGAATTCTAAAGGTGAAAAATTAGTTTTGGACTTGAATAATTTGCTGAAGGATTGTGAATGTTCAAAACCTAAGGCATAAGCGATTTCACTAATTGATAAATTGGTGGTGGATAGTTTTTCCTTTGCTTTTTCAATTAACTTCTCATGGATATGATGTTGGGTGCTTTGTCCCGTTAATGCTTTGAGGAGACTGCCTAAATAACTCGTTGATACATGGAGTTCATCGGCAATGTACTGAACGGAGGGCAGTCCTTTGCTGATCAGGTTATCACTGTTAAAATAATTGTTGAGCACCACTTCCAGGCGTGCTAAGATCTCATGGTTACTGATCTTTCTCGTGATGAACTGACGTTGATAGAACCGCTCACAATAATTGAGAATCAATTCAATTTGCGCGATAATGATATTTTGGCTGAATTTGTCAATGTTAGAATGGTATTCTTGCTGTATACTTTTCATAACACCAATAATAATACTTTCTTCTTTTTCAGACATGAACAATGCTTCATTGACTGAATAACCAAAGAAATCGTATTGTTTAATGTTGGTCGCCAAAGGGGTATTCCACAGAAAATCGGGATGGATGAATAAAAGAATTCCGGAAGGTTTGATGTCAGATTTTTCCACTGTTATATTTACGATTTGTCCGGGAGACACGAAGGACATGAGTCCTTCATCAAAATCATATTTCTGCTGACCGTATTTGAATTTACCGTTGATGTTTCTCTTGAGTCCAATAGAATAAAAGTTTTGAATCCAACTGATCTCGTTGTTTTCAGTGGTATAATTCACCTGGTTGTAATCCACCAGGCTGATTAAGGGATGTTCCGGCTTGGGTAACCCGCTGAGCTGATGGAATTCGCTGATGGAGTTAATTTTATGGATTGTTTTATTTTTCATAGTTTGAAGGATAACATAAAGATAGAACTGAGTGCATCAGTTCTATCCTTGCCATTATCTCTATTTCTAGATAGTCAATTATTTTTAAAAATCTGTAGAATAACTCAATGTTTTATTGGCATTCATGTCATTTTGCAAAATGGTAATTTTGTTTTCAGCCATGCTGTATGAATCTGTTCCTAAGAATAAATGCAAAGGAGGATTTTCGGTTTCTGCCAGTGTAATGAATGCCGTCGCTGCTTTTTCAGGATCGCCTGGTTGATTGCCGATGATTTGATTTTCATGCATGGCTTCTAACTCCCTTGCCTCCGTGTAAGCTGCTATCGGATTTTCTGCCAGACGAAGAGAACCTTTCAGCAAGAAATTGGTCTTGAAATATCCGGGATAAACGATGCTGGCTGATATGCCCAATGATTTTGTTTCTGCTGCCAGTGCTTCAGTCAGCCCAGCGACAGCAAATTTGGTCGCATTATAAATACCCCAACCCGGAAAAGCACCAAGGAAACCCGCTATGGAAGAGATGTTGATCACATGTCCGGATTTATTCTGACGGAAATGAGGCATGACATGACGAATGACGTTGAGTGTTCCAAATACGTTGACATCAAAGTTTTGGCGAGCTTCTTTATCGCTCAACTCCTCCAATGTTCCCAACTGCCCGTAGCCGGCATTATTTACCACCACATCGATTTTTCCAAATGATTTTAAGAGTTCCGCTACAGCGGCTGGCAAGAAGTTTGAAGAAGAATTACCTACTTCTACTATTAAGCTTTTGATGTCTCGTGAAGTAGCAGCTACACGATAGCCTTCTTTTAATAATTTTTTTACAAGGGTTAATCCTAAACCTTTGGATGCTCCGGTTACAAACCATACTTTTTTAGTGTTCATTTTTTTCGCTGTTTAAGTGAATAATAATTACACTGCAATTTGTAGGGTATTTAAAGAATGGCTTGTAGGCAAATCGACTATTGTTGTAGCCGAATTTATATCGGGACTGAGGAGCCCTCTATAAGTCATAAAGGTAATCTCCTAAAATTTCCACCAAGGTTTTTTCGGCTTATAGGTGGGCGTTATTTTTTTATATAAGGTATAAGATACTGGCTGAATTACATGAGCAGAAAAGTCAACTTCAGAACCCTTCAATTCCTTTATAGTTCCATTAAACGAGTAAAGATATGTTTTACCTTGAGCGTTTTCTATACTGACGTTATCGTATTCTTTATCGTGCTTCGAAACATAAACGACTAACTTTTCGCCGATGTTGGATTCGACGTATGGCATGGACTCTTTGATCTCCCAAACTCCAAAAACAACGGGCTCATAAGCATGGAAGCTATTGGGATACCTCATATAGTTGACGAGCACACAAAATCTTTCGAAGTCTGGCGGATTCGGAAATTCTAATAAAAAACTTGTCGGGTTGATTTTATAAATAAGGATTGGATTAACGCTCTCCGATTCCGCATGCAGGTTGGCAAGATCCATTGTATATGCCTCTATCATTTCTTCGCTGGAGTTGTTAACGATGATGTAGTTCGTCATAATCAGTTTGGATTGATCGAATGTTTGGATGGATTAAAATACTTAATTCCATTTCCGATGAGCAGTACTAAAACACCTAAACAAATGCCTTTAATAATCAGGGTGATTTCATGGTCAAAAGGCATACAACCGCAATGACCTGAATGATCTACAAAATCTCTATGTAAATTGGTCATGTGAATCACAAAGGATTCAAACAACCATCCTATATTCATGAGCAAAGCAATCAATAGCAAGAGATAGGCGTTTGTTCCGATTCTTTTTGTTGTCAATAGGAACGGTAAAATGGAATGGCCAAGGAACATCATCCAGTAGGCCCACCAATAAGGCCCGAAAGCCCGGTTTATAAATACAACTGGTGGCTCATTTTCTGAAACAGATAAAATAGTAAGTATAAAATGGATCAAAGCCAATGCGGCATAAGAGAGTATCAATCCTCTCAGAATCTGTAAGGCGTAATGCGTGTCTATTTTGTTTTTGAAAAAGTAGCGGAACGGAAGAATAACCAAGACGCTGATGAATACAGTTCTTATGCAGTTTGCATGGATTAGATCTATAATAGCTTTCAGCAGTTCCATTCGTATGGCTTTAATTTTTGCCTGTTTTGTTGGAACTTAAATAACGACGTAGAGGAAGATCGTAAACTTTTAAAACCAGGTAAGCAAATCCAATCATCACTAGTGTTCCACCGCTTACGATAAAAAATAATTCCCATGATTCAGGATGGTACTTGGTGTAATAATTCACAAAGAACCAAAGGAGTGCGTAATGCGTCATGTATAAAGGGTAGGAGAGATCGCCTAAGAATGAACATACTTTTCCGATTTTTGCATTGACGTGTGTTCCCGCTCCTAAAGCAATCAGTAAAGGATAAATAACCACAATCACTAGCACTTCTGTTAGCCAGTTAATGGAGAAAAAAGGCAACATGAAAGTAAGCAAGAGCAGAAGAGATAGACTTACAAAGCCAAGCGAACTGCTGATGATCCATCGAAAACGATACAGCAACAAACCCATCATGAAAGAAAAGGATACGCGCGCGAGCCCGTCAAGGAAACTTTTTCCATCCCAGCCACCGATCAATATTCCTGCGTGGTAACCCGCAGCAACCAGTGCAACGATAGATAGAATGATACAGAGGATCAGATTACGGTTACTGATTTTATAAAGGAAGAAAGCATAGACTACATTGGCCATGTATTCAAAGAAAAGCGACCAGGCTGGTGAGTTGAAGGCGATCAAAGAAAATCCTCTTTCCGTCATGATGGGTAATGGAATCAATAAGGCTGAACTGATAAAGGATAATCCTATGGTTATCCAATCGTAGACTTTTCCTCCATTATCCCAAGTGATAAAAAAGGCTAACAATCCAAGGATGGCAGACAGGAGCACTAAAGGATGCAGCCTGATTAAACGTAATTTGAAAAATGCTGTTACACCCATGGAAGCGATGCGGTGATCATAGGCATAGGCGATGACAAAACCGGATAAACAAAAGAAAAAGTCCACCGCCAGAAAACCATGTCCGATGAAATTTTTGCTGATGTCGGGATAGACAAATTCCATGAAGTGAAAGAGCACTACGGCGATAGCGGCTACACCTCTTAGTCCATCGAGTACTTTAAAATGTTGTTTGGTGTTTTCTGTTGAAATGGGGTTGATCTGATTCAATGTTGAGCGTTATTTTCTATCCTTTTTTGAAAGGAATAAGATAAAAGATTGAAGTTGTAAATCCTAAAAAACAGTGGCCTTATCTGGAGAGTCCATAAAAAAGGCACGGACGTTATGCCTGTGCCTTTTTATAATGGTATGACAACTTATTGAATCATCGGTAAATACTTGTTTTTATTTTCTGCCAGCACCACAAGGTTAACAACCAGCAGGATCAATGCAATCGGCGCTCCTGAAGGCTCTGTGATGGTATTGGTCAACAAAATACCAATGGTGATTGGGAAAATGACAAGAGCACCCAATGCTCTTGTCTTGGGAAAGATAAATAATAAACCTCCTATAATTTCTATCACACCTACCAATGGCATGATCCATCCGATCTCTGTGAAGGCCTTCCATACGCTCACCATTTTCTCCGGCATATCTGCAGGTGGCGGCATGTAGTTAAAAAACTTATTCAATCCTGCATTAATCATCATCAATCCGAACAGCAGACTGAGGACAAAGAGAATTTTTGTTTTCATAGGATCTATCGTTTTAGTTAATTAATAAACGTCTAATTTTTCCAACGTCAACAGCATTTCATCCAGCTGCCTTTTGCAAACCATTTTGATACTCTACGATTTATAAGGTAATACGGTTTCCATAAATGGGCTTTCTTTTGGCTTATTAATCTAATGCCTATTCACATAAAAAAAGGATCGGCGGAGGGAGAACAGTATCTGTTTGTTTTGTGATGTAATAAGATGGTTTGTTTCACTAAAAGGAGAGATACGTTTTTTTTATGGATGATTAAGGAGCTCTATCATAAATACGATTGCGATTAAAGCGCTATGTTTTTATTGATGTTACCCCGTATTCTTTTATTCGTTTGAACGCTCGTTTTTTTTAATTGTACAAGACTGATAAAAAGTATGACAAAGTGCTGTAAGTCCCGTTAACTGATGCATTTAAACGAAAAATAATTTTTAAGATTAAAAAACATTTTTGATTTTCCAGCCTTAACTAAACCAAACTTTTATTATCATGAAAAAAAGAAATCTTTTTTTGTGTGCTTTCACCATGCTATGGGGGAATACACAGGCTCAGGATTACAAGATCAACAAACACGTTGGCAATTTTGCGCATGAGCAGTCCATTACGATCGATGGACATTATTGGCAGGATGCTTTTTGGACAGGCACAGTTGCCGTTCCAAGGGTGGATGGCGCAAATAAAGTCGTGATTGGTTCTACGGACAATACCTTTGATTTTGCAGCTACCTATGACGATACGTACCTGTACGTAGTGGCCATTGTAAAAGAGACCTATGCGTATAATCAAACGCAAACTTGGTTTCAGGATGATTCAGATGCGGCTACGCCCTGGGATGACGATGCGGTGGAAATTTTCATTGATCCTAAAAATGGGCATCCGCTTTTTCAGGCAATTGTCAGCCATAAAACGGATTACCAGGCGCCACGTGAATTGTGGGTAAATAGCAATTACACGAAAGACGGTATTTTGTTTGGTACAGCCTTTCAATCCGGTACCAAATACATTTCACAATACCAGATAGAGGTAGCTATCCCATGGAGTAAGTTAGGTATCACGCCTTCCAGTGGTTTGTCCTTTGGTTTAGACATCGCGGTGGATGACGATGACAACGGCGGCGCAAGAGATGGTCAGGTAGTTTGGAAAGGTACGGCCAATAACTGGAACACGTCAGTTAACTACGGCAATGTAAAGTTGCATGCGGCCGACTATGGTGTGGGGTATGTTAATTTTGCCAGTGGTGCACCCGTTGTAAATGGTGAGGTCATTCACGATGCTGGTTATTCCAGTTTTCCTGTTAGCAATGTGACCAAACAAGTCATTGGAAGTTCTGACAATGAAGCCAACATTCGATTGACTTATGATGCTAATTATTTGTATGTAGGGGTAGTAGTATGGGACAATCATGCGTACACCAGTACACTGTACAACGATTCTCCTGAATTGTGGAACGATGATGCGGTGGAAATTTTCATCGATCCCTTAAATACAAAGCTTCCATATTTCGATGAAAATTTGCATCGTCAGATTACTGTGAAGTATAGTTCAGTAGGTGTTCCTCCGCAAGTCAGCATAACAGGAAATGCCAGCGGTAACATATATGCATCGCAAAAAGTAAATACACCTATTTACATTGGGGGCTATTCCGTAGAGGTGGCGATTCCATGGAGTAATTTGGGAATCAGTCCTCTGCTTGGAACTTACTTGGGCTTTGATGTATCTGTAGACGATGACGATAACGGTGGCAACAGAGACAGTCAGCTGGCGTGGAAAGGCACGGTTGATAATTGGCAAAATGCTTCGGTGTGGGGAACGATACTTTTGAACTACTATGGATTTTCAAACGGTTCATCTGGCGCTAGAGAAAGTGATGCCGCTGCTTTAGCAACAGAACAAACAACAACATCTTGTTATCCAAATCCGGTGAAAGACCAACTGACCATTCAATTTGGTTTACCTGCTTCTCATGTCAGAGTGATGAATGCAGAAGGCCAGGTAATGGTCGAACAAAATGTAGAGGGATTGAGCAATTATACTTTGCTTACGTCAACCTACGAATCAGGCTTGTACCTCGTAGCTGTATCAAATCTTAACGGTAAAGTGGAAACATTTAAAATCGTTAAATAATTTTAGTATTTATCTTAAACACGGCTCCGCAGGCGCAAGCATTAGCTTGTGCCTTTTTTGTTTAAAACTGTTTCGGCTTCTTTTGTTGTGCTGCCAAGGAAGCGATCTCTTGGATTCTTTTCTTACGCGTCTCTTCTCGTTTGGCAAAGGCTATCCATTGCAGCATGGCTTTTCTTACGGACTTGCTTAAACTCATAAAAAAAGCTTTCGAACCCGGATAGGCTTTAAACGCGTTCATCAGGTCCTTGGGTATTTCCAATGTTTCCACCTGATCCAGGATGATCCAGGAACCATTTTTTTTCGCGGCTTCAATGGCGGATAAACCGGCTTCCGTCATCAAACCCTGATCGATGAGCGGTTGGATTTTATCTTTGTTTATTTTTGACCAGGTACCTTTTGGTTTGCGCTTGCTGAAAAATTGGATGAACGTTTCTTTGTCGATTGTTTTTCTTTTGCTGTCTATCCAGCCGAAGCAAAGCGCTTCATCGACCAGGTCAGTCCAGGGAATGCTGGGTTTCTCCGATTCTTTTTTGTGACAAATGAGCCAAACAGCTTCTTTTTTTGCATGGTTCTTTTGCAGCCAAGTCCGCCATTGCTTTCTGCTGGATGGAGCAAAGGATTCTATTTCTTCTTTTTTAATCGTATTTTTCTTCATCCGACAGAAGGCAATGGTGGTGCAGCAGTTAACGCATGGCTACTAAGATAAGACAACAAATGGTAATCCCAACAAGATGGTACATTCCGCTGATCAATCCGTAAAGCAGAGGACGAGGAATGTTAGGGTTAATGGCGATGTTTACCGTATTGGCTACGAGGTATCCCAAACCAACAAGCAAAGCAAATACTACGGCGCCATAGTAAGTGTCAATGTGCAAGGCCTGCAATAAAATAGCACTTGCTAACGTAATAACGAAGATGCAAATTGCCGGGCCGATGATGAAGATCGGAGCCATTTTTTGTTCTGGTGCGTTTTCTTTGCCTAAGGATTTGAGGTAAGGCTTTTTAAGCAATAAGGTAAACCATAGAGCGCCTAAGAAACAATAAGGTACAAAGGCGAGGAGCAGGCCCCACCAGTTTAATGTTGAAATAGAGATTGTCATAGTCTTTGTTTTAATGTTTAAGCAAAATAAAACAAGCTTATGACAGCCTTATGTCAGGGGTATTTACAAATTTACGGGTGTTTGTCAAAAAAATCCTGCAAGGTCATTTTGTGAGGTGTAAATTTTTCCGTTTTGATCTCCAGGCTTTTGATCCTGTCCAAACGGAAATAGCGAAAGTCTTTTCTTAAGCGGCACCAGGCCACCATCAGCCAGTTTTCCTGTGTACTGAGCAAGGCAAAGGGTTCAATCAATCGACTTGTCGTTTGGTTTGACTCATCGGAGTATTGAATGTTGGTCAGCAAAAAATTGGTGAGCGCAAATTGCAATTCAGATAAATTATTGCTGTTGCGTTCGAGATTGATAATTTGTTCAAATTGTGTACGTGCTGCCAATAAGTTGGCTTTGTCTTTTTCGCTTGGTCTTAGTACTGCTTTGATTTTGTCGATCGCTTCGGAATAATTTTTGATAAAAGAAGTGTCTTTGTTTTTCAAGACCAGTTGCTCTGCGAGTATTAATGCATTCGCCTGGCTTTCTGTAAAGCGTATGGGTGGAATTTTGTAACCTTCCATTAGCGTATAGCCTTTGCCTTCTTCAGTGAGAATGGGCACGCCCGCTTCTTCCAGTGCTTTGATGTCTCTGTAAATGGTGCGGATGCTTACTGCAAATTTATTAGACAATTCCGTTGCCGTCAACAAGCGTTTGGTTTGCAGTTGGGTAAGGATGGCTGTGAGTCGGGAGAGCCTGCTGGTGTCGTTGTCCTTCATCACTTACTCCTTTTCTTGGGTTTGGAAAGCCTCTTCCAATGTTTTCTTGTATTTTGTGTATTTATATAATTTCCTCTCTTTTAATATAGAGCCAAGCAGCAAGTCATTCTTTTCTTTTTCGCTGCCGCCTTCATTGTGCAGGCAAATTAAATGAGACATGAGCAATTCGTAAAATTTATTGATGTAGTAGGCTTTATAACTTTCTGCTCCTTTACCTTCTTCAATGATGATGTCAAAATCTTTAAAATAAAAATCGGTATACTGATAATAAGGATGGCCATTTATTTTAGGGAATTTTTTAATTCCGTCATAGGCTTTTTTAGTATTGGCGGGTTTTACAATGTTCATATAACCCCATATGGTGGTTCCGCAGAAACTCATCGCTTGTAAAACCAATATGCCTTTTTCTGTTTCGTCCTTTAGTTTGTATTCATTCAGCGTGAGGTTCACCTTAGAAAGGTTGAAAGGCTGGTTCTTATTAGAAATGGCAGCGAACAACATACCGTAATAGTTATCAAGCAATTCATAGGATGATAGGTCTTTGTTGCTGAGACTGTCAATGAGTTTGATGTTGTCGATTGGGTATTCATTCCTTGCATTGGCGCCTAATGCATACAGAATATAAATTTGTTTCAATGTTGTTTCTTCCGGTCGGGAAAGAAAAGCTGTGCTCAATAATTTATTGTTGTTAGAAATTGTTTGAACGACGAAGTCAGTTGTTGCCTTTAAATTTTCTGGGACAGATGAAGTAATATCTGCTATATCTTGTTTGTTTGGTTCATTGCGGAACATGAAGTTTTGATAGCTTTTGCTCAGCTCTATTAGTTTTTTCTGTTCTGGTGTTTGACCTAAAGCTATCAAAGTAAGACAGCTTGCTAAAAATGTAAAGACTAATTTTTTCATGAGTTGATATAAGTTAAATTTATTAATGTTGATTTATTTTAGCTGGCTTGCTTCCTGTTTTTGCGAATGTGTTGTATCGTTTTTTGCTCTATGAATGCTAAGCCAAGGATCAATGTAATTTCTAAAATGAAATACAGAATTCCTAGCTCTGTCAGTTGTCTATGGTAAAGCATCACAATGACAGCTGTCAACAGGCAATACAAGATATTCGCAACTACAATTACCTGCATGAATACCGGCCAGGATTTTCTGACAAAAAAAACACAGGAGAATGAATAGATACTATATAGCATGGCTATAAGGGAAAGCATGTCTAGGATATCATTAAACCAAGAATCAAAGGTAGCCAGAATAAACAGTAGAAAGAAAATAGATACCAGTGCTCCAAATCCGTCCAGCAGAAAAAGTGTTTTAGGATTTTTGGCTAATGTTTTATGTATTTTATATTTTTTAATAAGTAAGAATAAAATACTGAAGATAATAATTATTATAAGTACTTTTCCCCAGTGGTGCTTAGCAAAACTATAGATTATTACCTTATTAATTTCTTTCAACCGATCTTCAACAATGGTTTGGTTTTTAGGATTGTATTGCAAGGCCATTTTATAATAGTCTCTTGCAAGTTCAACAGATGCTGTAATGGCAATCAAGTCTCCTGCATCGATCAGCAGCTGACTGACAATCGCATCTTCCGGAGCGATGAAACTGATCCTCTCTTCCAGTTGATAGAGCAATTGGTCACGGATACTGAATAATGTATCTAAATCCTTCGCCGAATTATAAGATCCTAAACCTGATCGCAGATCGCTTACCTGAAGATTAATGATGAGTTTATAGTCAGGCTTCTTTTTTAATTTTTCACGTAAAATATTTAAATGAATCCATTCGGAGCCCTGGTGTGAATTTGGATTTAGTTGCAATGCTTTTGAAATGAATTTGAACGCTAATTCGTTTTTGCCGGCCAGTTCATAGGCTGTGCCGAGGTTGGTTACAATATTGTATTCATTTAGATAATTAGGATAAAGCTTTTCTAAAATAGTAAGAGCCGTTTTTAGAGAACCAATTTTCATCTCTATCAAGGCAAAGTCCGAAGAATCTTTGTAGTCACCTTCTCCTTTGTTAAATTTTTCCAATAGATATTTTTGTCTCACTTGCAGACTTGATGTGTCGAATCCATGTTTTAGTCTATGGCTTCCAAGGTAAGACACATCGTAAAGGTTCCCCTCTTCTCCTTCGGATGTAAAAGTTACTTCGTATTCGTTTCCGCAAGCGAATGCAGCAGTTATTGAAATAAAAGTTAGCAGGAAAATCAAGTATTTCATGGTAGAATTGTCAATAGTCTTTCAGAATGAGATTAACTCGCAGCCAGGTACAATACCATCCAGCCAAACATACCTGACACCACAACGAGTATGCCCATAAAGAGGTAGTAATAACCGATGGTTCTCTTTTTATACTTTTGGATTTTGGTGAACTGTACGATGCCAACGATGGAAAACAAAAGTCCTAGCAAACCAAATGGGAACATGCTCAACAGAAACACATGCCAGAAAAGTTTTTGAGCATGGAATGGATTAAGAATATAAATGCCGAGACTCAGGAAGGGTATGACATAACAAATGAAAGCAGATCGGTAAAGAATCTTTGTTCTTTTCAGTGCTTCATACGTAGTGATTCGTTCTGCCATAATCTTTAGGTAAGATAAGGAATCGAAGGAAATATAAGTAAGAAAGCCTAAAAATTAACCTTTACCTTTCTGTCAAATTTCCGCATCCAGCCGTAGACTTTTTCTCCCAGGAGTTCACGTTGTATCTGTAGTGATTTTGTTTCATAAGCCTCAAAGTCCACTTGATGTCCGGTATAGTTGAAATCAAATCCGCGTGTCTTGATTTGAATGAAGCAGCAAATGAAACCAATAATAAAGATTGAGAGGGCTATTTTGCCTGTTCTTTTTTTGAGCCAGCGGCTGCAAGCTAACACCACTAGATTGAGGAGAATGACCAACACGATAATCAGGAAAATGTCATAATTATTCCACCACCAGATATCACCGCTGCCTCCCCAATAAGCTTTAGCCGGCCATAAGAATGCTACACCTCCCCATACACAAGCCGGTGTGGGCATGTCTTCGATCAGGTGAATAAGGAAAGCGGTGAAAAAACTGAGCAAGAGGAGTCGATCGTTTTTAAACAGTTTAGAAAAAACAGCAAAGGTATATGATTTGGCAAAAGCGAAGAAACGAATGAAAAACAGGGCAAGCGTAAGGATCAGTGCTGCGGTAACAGAATGTAAAAAGGCATGGTGAGAATACCACAGTTTGGAAAAGTAAATCTCTTTCCCTTTGTGGTGCAGGTGAAACAATTTCCCTATCGATCCGTCAAATTTTGACCACAAGCTGATTGCATCCAGATCAGGTAGAATAGCAGCAAACCCGGATAATAAAATAATGCTGGCTTTATTCTTAAATCCTTTCGAGGCAAAGCTTGCGGCTACGGTGCCGACAGCTATTCCGGAGAGTCCGTGTGTGATGATGTCCATTGCTCAATTATTAAAAACGATAGAGGTTTATACAAGGTAGTAAATAATACCCGCACCATAAAAAAGACCTTCCGTTTTCGAAAGGCCTTTTACATTTGTTTTATTGTTTTTTTATTCTTCATAGTCGCTCTGCCATTTTTTTCATCGCGGATAAATTGCTGATGAGATTTTCCTGTACTATAGGGTCTGCCACCCAACGCGGATATTTGGCCTTATCCGCCGTGTAAGCGGAGTAAGAGACTTTACAAAGGTTATCCGGTCTGGTAATGATCGTCCAGCGGCCTTGTAAATGAGTGATTCTTTCAATACCTTCTTTTGCCGGCAGGTATTCCGGCATCGAAACAAAGTCAATGATATAGCCATTGGTATGGGTGGTCAGGGTATATTTTAAAATACAATCCTGATTGTTGAAGGGCCAGGGAAGCTGATACTCCATGTAGGTATACCAACAGTTCTTTGCCGGTTTGTTGAGGGTGTATATACGCTTCACTCCATTTAACCATTGCTTCGAATAATTTTCATTCTCGATCAGTTTAAGCAACTTATCGCTGCTGCACCTCACAAGGTATTCCGCCTTTAGTTCTCTTGTTATTTCTCCGTCAGGAAGTTTGAAATTGCGGGAGAAAAGTTTTATCCCTTTTGATTCTTTGATCAGATGAAAATCTGATTCCTTTTTGTCGAAGGGTGTTCCGCCGCCGAGCAAAATGATCAGCGTGAAGCATGTCATGAGTTTCATATTAGTTTTGGTTTAAGCGGTGGAGGGCATCTTGTATAGCCGTGTCAATGCTTCGATAGGAAAGCCCTAATTCCTGAATCGATTTTTTATTGGAATAGAATGTGTCAAGGCATAGGATTTCCATCGTGACAGGCTGTATGGCTGTGGCTATGCCCAGTTCCCGAATGCCATTGCCCAAATGGCCAAGGAGCCATAGCAATTGTTTCGGTAGTTTGATCAACAGGCTGCGTTGTTTGGAGATGCCGATGAACTTTTGAAAGAATTCTTTATAAGTCAGATTTTCTCCTGCAAGCAGCACTTGCTGCCTGAATTTTATTGTCTGTAGCAGTTGAACCACAGCTTGTGCTACATCCTTTACATGCACGAAGTTTTTTCCTCCCGGCGGATAGAAGATGATGCGTTTTTTCCAGGCCATCAAAATGATCCTGCAGGAACTTGGTTTATGGCCAAAGGCTCCGATCATAAAGGAGGGATTGACAACGGACACATGGATCGGGTGATCGGTGTTGAGAATGAAATTTTCCGCCAGCCATTTGGATTGCGCATAATGGGATTGATGGAAAGGACTTTTTATCGGAAAGGATTCTTCTCCCGGTTCTTTCAACGATCCATAACCTACGGTGTTTGCGGTACTGATGAAGATAAATTGTTTAACCCGGCAATGTATGGCCGTTTGGAAAAGTAAAACCGTAGCGTCATAATTTATTCTCAGGTAATCTTTCGAGCTGCTCAAGTGCTGTCGTGTTTCAGCGGCGGCATGCACCACGGCGTCTACACCCTGCATCACGTGAAGAAGATCACTGAATAGATCTCCCTCAATGAGCGTTAAGTTGTGGTGTTGTGCTCCGGTGTAAGAAGACTTATTTCGTAAAAGTCCTTTTACCGCATAACCTTCCTGAAGAAGATGCTCGACTATATGTTTACCGAGAAAACCGCTGATGCCTGTTAAGAAAATTGTTTTCATACGTATAATTCTCTTTTAATTACATTCGTCATTAAGGGAACTCTTACCCGGCTTGGGATTAAGCGCAGGAACAGCAGGCTGAAGGGGTTCAGTACGATTACAGCATACTTTTGAAAGAGTTTATCCATGCTTTTCTGTGCAAAGGTGTGTGGCTCGATCAAACCGAGTTTAGCGAACAGGCCTTGTTTGTCAATGCGTGCGGCGATCTCTAAACTGGTTTTCAGAGGTCCCGGATTCACTACGCTCACAAACACATTGGTGCCGCTAAGTTCTTCGTTGAGTCCGCGCGAGAAGGAATACACAAATGATTTGGATGCGGGATAAACGGTTTTGAAACCGATAGGAAAGAAAGCCGCCATGCTCGAAACGTTGAGTATATAGGCTTGAGGCTGTCTGATCAGGTTGGGTAGCAGCTGTCTGGTCAGTACGGAAGTCGCCATGATGTTCAGTTGAATGATGGTCGTGATGTATTGAGCACTGGCTTGCAAAAATGCTCTCGACCCTCCCGTACCGGCATTATTGATCAGAAGGAAAACTTCAAAATGTTGATTGACCCAGTCTGCCAAATCCAATACATTTTTATTGACCGATAAGTCGGTTTCGTAGTAATGCGTTTTGACGGAATAGCGGAGAGAAATTTCCAGGGAGAATACATCCAACTCTTCACCGGGAAGGCTGACTAAAATGATGTTGATTCCTCTACGTGCAAGTTCGCTTACATATTCCTTACCTAACCCGCGGCTGGCTCCGGTAACGATGGCATATTGATTGGTGGTGGTCATTTGCAGAACGATTTAAATGTTCTACAAATCTAGGGCAGAGGCCTAGGGCTTATGTTCCGGTTTAAAAAGTGGAACTCCTTTTAGGGTTCAGTTTAATTTACTGACAATCAGTTTTTTGGTAAATCGGAACGTTCGTTGTTATAAAGTCGAACCACTTTTCTTGAAGTCTGAAGGCGTTAATCCGGTCATTTTTTTGAAGGCATTGTTAAAAGAGGTCTTCGAACTGAAGCCCGCCTCGTAGGCAATTCCCAGCAGGGAAAATTGTTCCATCTTAGGATTGGCCAGGAGTAATTTTGCTTCGCTGACTCTGTACTGGTTGATGAAATTGAAGAAGTTTTTATCAAATCCGGAATTGATGACATAAGAAAGACGATGCGGAGTCGTATCAAATAAACCGGCCAATTTGACCAGGTTCAATTCCGGGTCCAGGTAAGGTTTCTCTTTGTTCATGAATTGATCCAGTTGATTTCTGAGAAGAATCAATTCTTCATCGGAAACGATTTTTTTCTTTTGTTCCTCGGATTCCGCTTCTTCTTCTAATGCGAGTATATCTTCCTTGGCGGCTTCACTGAAAGGAAAAATTTCTTTTTGTTTGATGGAATGGTAGGCAATGTCAAAAACGATCACCGTGATAAATGCATTGACCCAAAGGCTCAAAGATTCGAAAGTAAAAAAGATGCTATGAACGATCACTACAAAAAGAATAAGGGCGATTCCTATGATGATTCTTTTTAACCAGCTCAAATCACCGCCTGTATTGGAAGAAAACAGCAAGACATTTTTCTGGTGCTTGCTGATTTTGAAATACGCGGACACGATATAGGCGGCTGACTGGCAGAGCATGATAATGATCAACGTATAACTAAGCGTCAGGTCATCGGATTTGATAGTGTAGAACAGCCAGAGCAAAAGGAGGTAGGCCGCTGAATGAAGCAAGTGCCAGGAAATTTCTTTCTGTATCTTAAAACGCGGATTCGAATAATACACGATACTGAAGTAGAACAACATGGCTACATGGTATTGAAAGTAGCGAAAAGTAAGTTCCCAAAAGGAGCTCAACTCGTAATTGAAAAAGAATAGCAATACTTCGTCGATCCAAAAACTTGACCAGATCAAAAGGAATATGCCAAACCACGTATTCGCGGCGATATTTACTTTCAGCGGATTGGTAATGGATAAAAAAGAAACCAACAGGATCGCGCTGAAGTTGACGAGTATAAATAAGAGTGTAAGTTTCTCAAGCATGCAATAGACAATTGAAATTAATACCGCTGCACGGTGACTTTAAATTTACAGAAGGGAAAGGAATAAACCTTTTTTTTCGGAGCGGTTTCTTTTTAATAAGCCACAATATATATAACACCAAGATAGAGGATACATAAAATGATAATAGACCAATTTTTGTTTCCTATTAAGGGAATGCAATAATTTAATCTTCTATCGCCTCAATCCCTTGCTGCTTCAGTTTTTCCAAATGATCCTTCATCGCTTGAAGCTGCTCCGGAGCATGTCCTTTCCATTCTTTCACTTCACCTGTCACTTTTATGGGACTTGCGGTGCGGTAGGATTTTGTTGGGTTGCCGGGAAATTTTTTATCCGTCAGATTCGGATCGTCTTCCATCGGGCCGGTTGCTTCTACGGTATAAATTCTACCTGGCCCATCACCCAAGGCCAGTTCAGCGCCCCAAACAGCGGCATCTAAGGTAGCGGTCAGGTAAACATAAGCAGCTTTCTTCTGCTTGCCGTAATTGGAGTTGAAACCCGGAGCGATCAGATCTCCATCTTTTAGGTTTGCTTTTGTGCCGTGGTAGAAAATCGTTGCTTGTTGCTCGCTGTTAGGTGTACTCATGGAAGTTATTGTTTTACAAAACCAAAATTAATCGTGTCGCCTTGTGTCACGGTAGGATAAATGTCGTCCAAGGTATTGGGCAGTCTGTCTATACCAACAGAAGATAAGGTATACTTGTCACGTATTTTGCTGTAATGGAAATAGTTTTCATTTTCTGTTTCCAAAAACGGATCATAAATAAAAAGGAATTCTTCTTCGGTTCGGAGTTGTCCCAAACTATCAGGATAGCTGCCCTTTTGTTGGTGAAAGAATTCAATGTTCTTAACAATGGAATTTAGCTCTGATTGCGCCATTTTAGATTTTGGTTCATCGAAGGGACTGCTAATGATTACAAAATTGGTAAACACATACCAAAAGACGACAGTAAATAAGATATCGGCGATTCCAATAACGATTAGTTTTTTGTCTTTATAAGTAAAAAGACCTTTGAACAGCAGGACGAATCCGGCAACTACACCGACATTGGGAATGAGGCCAAGAAAGCCCCAATTGTATAGATGTCTTCCGTCCTGTTTTTGAATTGGCCCATTTGAGTGAAGCAATTTATTTTCTATGGACACATAAAAGAGATGGGCTTCATTAGCTGATGAAAAGTATTTTTTAGGAAGGATAAGACTGGAGAGGTTTGAATACCACGTAATATAAATATAATCTGGTAAGTCTTCCACTTGTTTGATGTCCTTCCACTGCCATGATTCTTTATGGGCTTCATATTGAATCTCAATCCCTATTTCAGTTGTTATAATGGTTATCTCTTCTAAAAGGTGTTTATGTGACTTTAGCGTTTTTGTCAGTCGCAAAGTAGATTTAATATAGGTTATAAGAAAAAAAATAAAAGTATAAGCAAACGCAGCACCTATAAAATTGATCAGGTAACTAGTCAGTGTAAAAGGTCTGTCGCTTCCGTTGCAAACCGCAGCAATCAGCACGATGATAAATAGCTTTTGAGAGAGCTTGTGTTTGAAACAATAATAAGTAATGAATTTTTTATAATCTGCTGATGTCTTTTGTAGGGTTATTTCCATCGTTTGCAATTTGAAAAGTTACTGGTATACCATTATTGGAGTCGTGCCTGCTTATTCGATAAAGCAAATAACGGTTTTTTGTTTGTTATTTTATGTGCCGATGTTACAAAAAATAAAATCCCTTGCTCTGTTGAGAGTCAAGGGATTTTATTTTGTAAAGCTATTCTCTTTTATTCCAGTTTCATCATTTTTTGTCGCACAATGCCTGCAACAGATTTTACTTGTACAATGTACATACCCGAAGGAAATTGGCTGGCATCAAACAAGAAGTGATGTTCTCCTTCGGTCAGGTATCCTTCATTGATGACCTTAACCAACTCTCCGGTTTTGTTAAACACAGTTACCGTTACATCACCTGCTTGTTCTACCTGAAGTGTAAGGTCCGTACTTTGAGCGAATGGATTAGGAGAATTGCTAATCAGTGCGGAAGCGGAAGCAAGATCATTTTCCTCTCTGGCCGTACAAGATCCCAATAAGGTCCAGGCATCCTGCCAATATGAACCTGTACCGGGCGCATAGGCCCATGCTGCTCCGTTGCACCAACCTGAGTAAGGGAAAGGTTTGCATTCGTAGCGGCTGTTGACATTCTTCACTTTGCTGCCGGCTGTATAACCACCGTTTTCTGTATAGGTAGGAAGTGAAGAACAAACATTCGTTGTAGGTTTGTTGACCACTACTGTTCTTGCAGCAGAAACAGCGCTTGCTCCTTTGTTGTCTGTTGCTTTGGCTGTAATGGAATAAGTACCTACCGCAACACCGGTCCATGTATACGAGTAGGGGCTTGCCGTTTTTTCTCCAATCTTAGTCGGACCATGAAAGAACTCTACTTTTGCTATTGTGCCATCCGTATCTGAAGCAGAAGCGGTAATGTTGATACTGGCCGGAGCACTATAGACGGCGTTGTTGGCCGGTGATGTCAGGCTTACTTTAGGTGATTGATTAGGCGCTGCATTTACTTTGACCACAACGGCTGCGGAAGCAGTTGAACCTCCTCTGTCGTCTGTCGCTTTTGCTGTGATAGAGTATGTTCCGGCCGCAACGCCCGTCCAGTTATAGGAATAGGGGCTTGCCGTTTTCTCTCCAAGCTTAGTCGTACCGTTGAAGAACTCTACTTTGGCAATGGAACCGTCACTGTCTGTAGCAGCCGCAGTGATCGTAATGTTGGCGGGTGCCGTGTAAGTAGCGTTGTTTGCTGGAGCAGTCAAACTAACAGCCGGTAGTTTATTGGCTGCGCTGTATATTGTTATTGTTCGGGCAGCAGAAGTATTCGTCAAACCTTTATTGTCTGTTGCTCTGGCCGTGATGCTGTAGGTGCCTGCCACAGGGTTAGTCCAGCTATAAGTGTATGGAGCCGTTGTTTTTTCTCCGAGTTTGGTTGTGCCCCTGAAAAATTCCACTTTACTGATTGAGCCGTCTTTGTCCGAAGCAGAAGCCGTGATGCTGATGCTGGAGGGAGCGGTATAAGTTGCATTGTTGGCAGGTGCCGTAAGACTCACTACCGGTGTGCTATTTATGCTGCCTCTACTAAAGGTGGCATCTTTGAATCCTGTTCCCGCGCTGACTGATTCTATATACAACAAATAATTTCTATGACGAAGGTATTGTCCTGGATGGTTGTATGATTCAAAAGAGACTTTCGAAGCATCCGCTAATCCCGGACGAATATAGAATGTTGCTTCTTCACGGAACGTTGCGGATCCGTTGTGAGGTTGTGACCAGGCTTCTCCTTTGTTGTAGCGAAGATAATTTCCCGGCACATTCACCGACTGAAACGATATGCCCTTTCCAGCCAATCCCGGCACCATTCTCCATTGTCCATATTCTGCGGGAGAAACATCCTTACCTATACTGGCTCTGTTGTTTTGATGACGGATAAAATGACCCGCGAAGTTGAAACTTTCCCAGGAAGTCGGTGCATTGGTTTCTAATCGCTCCAATTTAAAATGCTGTTGCGCATTGCCGAGGTAATCGTAGATCTGAAGCTTCGCGCCATTGTTTGTACCACCAAACTGTATGTCCAGCACTTTGCCTGATTTTTTAGATTTGATACGATAGATTCCGTTGGAAACTTGTTCGATGATCCACTTTTGACAATCGGATCCGCTGGGTGTCCACATTCTTACACTGGTACCGTTGGCACTAGAACAATTTTCTACATCCAGCGCCAATCCTCCTTTGACCGCATTGATCGAGTAGTAACCATCCGGTGTGGCAATAAGGTGCCATTTCTGACAATCCAACCCATTGTCTTCCCATTGATGAACCACAGTGCCACGCATAGCTGAACATCCTGAGACGTCCAATGGTTTGTTGCTGCTCGTTACTTTTAGTTTATAGATACCATTGGGCAAAAGCGCATTGGACGGCAGCGCAGGTTCTCCTGAAGGTGCCGTTAAATAAGCTCCCGTAGGATCGGCAAGGCCTAAGGAGGGGAACCCATTCGCATCCCAATTTACTTTTTGTGCTCTTGTGGTACGACTACCCCCGCAATCGCCGGTGGCATCGGGTGTAGCATGGTAGGTAAACCATGTTTCTTTACCATCAGGTGATTTGAAAAATGAATGGTGACCCGGACCGTAAACATCTCTTCCCGGAAATTTTGCAAACAAAGGTTGATCGTGCTTTTTCCAAGACGCGGCATTCAATGGATCTCCACCTTCTGTCATGTACAATGTAGCGATGAGGTAGTTTTCTGTCCAGCAGCCGTTCGCTGAATAAGTCAGGAAAATTTTACCGTTGTGTTTGATGATGGCTGGACCTTCGTTCACACTGCCGTCTTTTTCCCAACTTAATTGCGGGCTGGACAACAGCACTCTTCCCGGTTGCAAGGTCCACGCATTGGTCATGCGGGCAATGTATAAACGTTGGGGCTTATCTCCATCAGTTGCTTTCGCTACTCCCGACCAAATAAAATAGAGTTTACCATTTGTTTCTAACACTGTACCATCAATGGCCCACAAATCATTCTGTGAATCGTAAATCTTGCCTTTGTGTACCCATGATCCACTCATCGGATCTGTGGCAGAATTTTCAATGACATAAGTACGTTGTCCTTCTCCTGTGTATTTGGCAGTATAATAAATATACCACTTGTTGTTGAGTCTGAACATTTCCGGTGCCCAGTAATCACAGCAAGGTCCTCCGTTGGCGGAGGAAAATACTTTGGTCATGGTGGTATGTTTTAAGCCTTCCAGTGTTTGGGCTTTTTTAATGTATACGCCGTTGCCACTTGTACCGGTATAATAATACCAGCCGTTGTGATGAACAATGTTCGGATCAGGATTAGATCCAAATGGAGCAACGAAGGTTTGTGCGTTGACGGATGTGAAGAAGATACATACGTAAAATAGTAAGCACAGATAGAAGCGGTAGGTCTGTTTCATAAATATTCTTTTTGAAATTAGTTCTTAATAAACTTTGCACTAAGCTTGTTGCCATCTTTACTAACCGTAATCGTATAGATGCCGTCTTTCAATAAGGACACATCAAGGCTATTCGAATTCATTTGCGATATGTTTAGTACATTATTCCCTGAAGCATCGATGATAGTGATTTCAGCGCCAGTCAGATCTTGTAAAGAGTTGATGTTCATGATGGTCTCTGCAGGATTTGGAAATACTTCAAAATCGTTGGTTTCATCTAGTGAAAGTGTAGGGGCCTTTTGTTCTGTGAGCTCTTGAGCCGACACTTGTTCTATGGATTCTTCGTTGTCAAGGATGAACCATGCGGCATCTGCAATGGCATAACCTTCTCCGCTGCCGGCATCAAGTGTTAGTTTATTGTTTTCTGAGTTGCCCGCATTGAAGTAGTATTTTCCAAGGTATACCCAGGAACCACTATTGGTTTGTTGACTTCTTCTTGTTTCTGTTACATTGCCTTCATGGTATACTTTGTATAGAATACTGGAAGGACGGTTGTCTTCCGCAGGCCATCTGACCAATACTTTGTAAAATCCTGATACAGGGAAAGTCGGTTTCCATTTCGCCCATGATCCAGGGTTAGTGGCTGCATGGTTGTCATGCAAGTAATTGGGGCCATAGTAACCTTTCGTACTGGATGAACTTATCCAAGAACCTCCTTGTGAGAAGCCATTGCTGTTGTTGTCAATGACAATATTCGTAGAAGGAACTTCGAATGCGTAAGCGATGGTTTGTTTTAGCCTTTCCCCTGTGGTGTAGAACATATTCCATCTGTTGTTTTCATAGAATAAAAAGCAATCCGCTGCTTTGCCAAGTTCAGGATAATGAGGGGCAGGGTTATAAAATATTCCCTTATGAATTTCTTGATTAAAGCTGCTACCCACTTCTGTATAATGTATTTTACCGGAAGCTCCATGGTAGATGATGTAATGCTTGCCTCCATTTGCCCAGTAGAAAGGAGCAGATAATTGACCGCCCTCTGCCGCATTAGAAGTGATCAAGGCTGGATCTCTCGGCGTAAATTTTTTCCCATCCTTGGAAGTGGCCAGTCCTATTCTTCTTCCATGTCCGGATTTGATCAGCATCATGACCATGGTATAGCGATCTCCGATTCCTGGTATCGTGTATTCAAAAACTTTGGCATATGAACACTCCGTAAAGTCCGCTCCCCAATCTGAAGTTTTCAGCGCTGCGTTGTCTTGGGCAAGCTCCCAGTTGATCCCATCTGTAGAATGTGCCCAACGGGTTGTTGTGTTTTCTCCATGAAAATACAAGAAGTATTTTTGGTACTGTGGCATCCAAACTACTTGGGGGGAAGAGACGTGTGTCACATTGAACATGCCCTGATGTTTGTTCGATAGAATAGGATTGTTCGCGTATTCAGTAAACGGACCGGTAATCGAGTTGGAATAAGCCATGCAGATGCCAGCCGGCGCGTCGTGTGGCGCGTAGTACAGGTAGTATTTACCCAAAGGATTTGCAATATGGTCCGTCGCTTTGATGACACAAGGGAAAATGAATTCATCGGTAGGATTGTATTGCATCTGATCTTTATAGATCAAGACTTTGGAATAAGCCAATTGCAAAGGTTGTGCGTGTAGTTGAAAGAAGGTACTACTCATCAGAAGTATAAAAACAATTTTTCTCATAGCGTTTTAGTTGAGGAGAATAAAGATTTCGTTAAGGATAAAAATCCCCCGCTTCGTATAGAGGCGGGGGATGAAACAAACACACTTATTGTTTTACTACACGAAGCGGAGTACGTTCTCCTTCGTGTTCAAGCCAGAGTATATAAATACCAGAACGCAGATCAGAAATATCAAGCGCATTGCCGCTCAATGTAGTTTCACGTACATCGTTGCCTGCTGTATCAGAAATTTTCACTTTGCAGTTTTCCATACCCTCAGTAACATTGATGGTGATGATATTTTCAGCCGGGTTAGGGTAAGCGCTTAGTGCTGCTGCATAACTTGGTGCCTCAACAAACTCAGCATCTGCTGCCGCTTCCTCTGTGCGGGCATTAGTCACTTTGGTGATTCGGATCCAGTTGATGTTCCATCCACCGCTTGCTGCATATAGACCAAGCTTATAAGTACCGGCATTTACATTGACCGTATGTGAAATGGTCCTCCAGTTTTGCCAGCCCCCTGTTGCAGGTACGTTGAGCGCACCTAATACAGTAGTACCTGAATTCAGGTCTAGAGATAATCTTCCTCCGTTACCGGCAACACGGTATTCTACTTTGTAAGTACCGCTGCTTGGGAAGTTGATGTTTTTGTAAGTCATCCAGTCGCCACTTTCGATATAACCTACGTTCTGGCCACCGCCTGTGTCAGTAGTGCCTTCTACTTGCACACCTGACATTTCGGAATAACTTTCCGCTTGTATGGTGCGGGTGAAGGATGTAGGAATTGTGCGTATGCGAATCGATGATGTGCGGTCGTTCCAACCTTCATCTACTAAACAATTGATGTTGCTTCTGCGTGTAAGCGTAGAACCTGTTAAATTGGAATTGTCATACAACACGATCTCATAGCCGCTTTGTAAATGGAAAGAGGAAATGTCGTCGTTGGATACACCGCGCGCTTGCAGAGCAGCCAATGTATAATCGCCGGCAGGAAGACCTACTGCAGAACCTCCGAAATTACAATCCTTATACACGATAGCGATACCGCTTGGAGCGCTGCTCTTATTAAAGACACGTACATAGTCCACATACATTTTTGCAGGGAAGCCACCGTTGTCGATGTTGAAGCCTGGCCAGTTGCCGCCTACAGCCATGTTCAACAAAAGGAAAAAGTTTTCGTGCAACTCTGAAGTTCCGTTTACACTATTGGCAATGTTCGCTTCGTGGTATTTCACGCCGTCGAGGTACCACTTGATGGATGCGGCATCCCATTCTACGGTATAATTGTGGTAGCTGGTAACACTTGTATTCGTGCTGCCTCCGTATTGTGCGTGGTACCCGTTGGCATCTTGCCAGTGGATAGTAGCATGCGCATTGGTGCCACCGTTGATGTGTTCCATGATGTCAATTTCTCCGCAAGCCGGCCAGCCCGTACTCGATATTTTATCACCCAGCATCCAGAACGCAGGCCATATTCCCGAAAACGCAGGCATTGCGATGCGGGCTTCAATTTTTCCGTATTTCCAGGATTTTTTACCCTGCGTCTTCATTCGGGCAGAAGTGTACTGAGCACCGCCAAAATTTTCACGACGGGCTGTGATGACCAATTTGCCGTTTTCTACCGTTGCATTTTCACGACGGTAATACTGTAATTCGTTATTTCCCCAACCGCCTGCACCGGTTTCAAAAACCCAGTCGGAACTAATACTGCCATTAAATTCATCTGCCCATACTTGTTGCCATGTTTGGGCCTGGCTGCTGGTAGAAAAAATAATGAGTGCCAAAAACACCCTTGAGATGTACTGATTTTTCATTGGAGTCGTGTTTAAAGGTCCATATTGTTTATATGTCTAAACTACAGCCGATGCTCAGATCATGACAGGTATAATTATACTTTTTCTTAAAATATCCTTATTTTATTGCTAAATAATATGTAATTTTTTACCGGATATGAATCATAAAAAACTTCAAATTTATAAAAGGGGGCCTTATAGGTTATTTTTTTTGATGCGATACGGATCAAAGGTATTTTTATGCCTGATGATATTACTTTTGGGCTTTTTAAGTAGCATCAATCAGGCATTTGGGGTTCGGCCTGTAATAACGAACACACAAGAAAAGGACTACTTACTCATGGGCGAGTATTTGGAGGTTTATCTGGACAGTACCGGAAAAAGGCAGGCAAAGGATTTTGAAAAGGGTCAATTTTCGAAATATTTTAAACCGGTGAAAGGGGAACTAAGTAATCGCGAATATCCAAAAGGAGTATACTGGGTCCGGTTTACCATCGAACAAAGTGCACTGAATCGGCAATGGCTGATCGAATTGCCCGATCCGCACATTGACAAGGTGGAGTTGTATGAAGATGATTCAGGAACCATAACATCTCTTGGTCGACTCGGGCATGCTTTATCCTTTTCTTACCGCAAGTTTCAGCATAAAAACCTGGTCTTCTCTCTTCCTGTTCAGGCAAAAACGCAATGTCTTCTAAGGATTGAAACGGAAATGGTTTCCAGCTTCATGATCATTTTAAAGAGTCCTGAAAAATTCACATCGTATGCTTTATGGGAGTACTACATGTTGGGTATGTATTACGGCATATTACTGATCATGATGCTGTATAACCTTTTCCTTTACTTCAACCTGAGAGAAAAGAATTACCTGTTTTATGCTTTTTATGTCATCGCTTGTGCTTTGTATACCTTCAGGGAAGATGGCTTAGGGTTTCAATACGTATGGCCGCAGTCGCCGGCATTCAATTCTTGGCTCAATCAGTATTTTGAATTGTTGCTGGTTTTGAGTTTTACTTTTTACTCGGTATCGTTTCTTGAATTGCGCCAAAAAGCACGAACGCTTTACCTCATCATTCTCGCAGATATTATTGCCTATGTGTTGTTGTTGGGCTTGGAATCTCTCCAATATGGACTGTATAACCCTAAACAATATTTCTATGTTTTCGCCTTTGTACTTTTATATGTGGGTTCGTTTGATCTTTATCGCAAGGGCAATAATTATATCCGCTATTACCTCATCGCTTATTCTTTCTTGCTGGTGAGTGTATTGATCCTTCAGGCCAGACAGGCGGGTTTCGTAGATCATACTTTTTTTACAGTGTACATTTTCAACTTTGGTTTCCTGATTGAAATTGTGTTGATGTCTTTTGCCTTGGGAGAAAAAATTCGCATTTCAACAAAAGAAAAAGAAGAAGCACAACAAACCGCTTTCGAAGCATTGAAAGAAAAGGAAAAGGCTCAAGCAAAGCTGGTAGAACAGATGAAGGAAAAAGAAGAGCTCAGAGATCGTATCAACAAGGAATTGGAAAAAAAAGTACAAGAGCGAACAATAGAACTCGCGAAGAAAAATTCAGAGCTGGAAGAAAAGAATCAAAAGCTGGGTTTAATGTCTGTCCGATTGGAGGAAATGAATTCGTCGCTGGATAAAAATAATTGGGAGCTGAATAAGGAAGTCAAACAAAAAACGATTGATACCATTGCAGGAAATGAAATTCCGCTGGAAGATTTTCTCCATGTATTTCCAAATGAAACGGCATGTCTATTGTACCTGAGTGAACTGAAATGGAAAGATGGATACCGTTGTCAAAAATGTGGCAATACCAAATACAACAACGGCGATACACCGTTATCCAGGAAATGCAGTAAATGCAATCACCGTGAAAGCCCTACAGCCGGCACGTTGTTTCATGGTATTAAAACAGATTTGAACAAAGCCTTTTACATTACTTACCTGTCGGTGGTGAGTCCGAAAAAATATACGCTCGAAGAGTTAAGCGAACGCCTGCAGTTGGGTACGAATACCTGTTGGAAAATTCGAAAGAAAGTTTCAGACAAAAGAAAAGAAAGAGAAGCGAAACAGCTGCCAGTGAACAAATGGGAAAATTATTTATTGTAATTTAAAAGGCTTTTCATTGGTAGTAATAAAACCAATTTCCAGCATAGTTCTTATCAAAATTTTCTTTGCTGTCCAGGTAAATATCGAAGGTCTCCCGTTTGAAATAGGCGAACTCATTGTAAGGTTCCAACAAGTCAAAGTACCGATCGGCCCATTCTTTTTTGAGCGGACTTTTTTCATAGTGTTTGACTTGCTTATCGGTATGTAGAAAAAAAGTCACTCCGGAAAAAGCCGTTCTGATCAGCCACAAGTCTTTGTTGTTGAGTCTAAGTTGTAAGTCATCCAATTCTTCCTGTCTCACTGCTTGGTTGGCTTCGATTCTCGCAATGGGTTCAAAGGCTCCGTAGATGATCCAGATGTTTTCTGTACGGTAGGGTTGACCGTATAGGCCTTGGTCTTCCAGTGTGTCTTTGAACTTTGAGGCAATGGCTTTTTGTTTGCCGCCGTCAAAGTTTTTCCATTCGTCACCATAAAATGGATTTCGCTCTTCTTCAAATTCAAAACAAAGTTCGAGTCTTGGCCGAGTGCCTTCTTCAATGGTATCGTAGACGATGTTGATGGTCTTCACGCCAAAGGTCTCATCGACCCAGTCTGCCAGCGGTCTGAACTCTGGCTTCATTTCTGATAGACCCAATAGGATCTGCTTGGTTTCCTGGTAGTCGTTGTCGTAGGGGAGGATCATGAATGACTAGTGCTTTAACCTTTATCGAGTGATATGAAAAACTAAGATAATTTTTTCTTAATTACCGGTCTTTCAAATAATCCTCCTGATGCTCATTGACAAATTTCACCAGATCGGTGGTCGCATTTCTCAAACTTTCGTTGGCTGTAATGAGCATGTCAACCACTCTTGGGTATTCTTCTTCTTTAATTAATCCTTGCCTGATCAGGTTGGCAAGACCTTCAATGTTCGCAACCGGACCTCTGATCTGATGAGAGGTCCGGTATGCAATATTTTCCAACAAGGTAGATGTTTTTTCTCTGAGCTGTTGATGCTGTTTTCGCTCGGTGATTAAAAAGCCGATGTATAAATATTCGACAACAATGCCTTCCGTATTTTTGATCGGTATAAACACACAATCGGTCCAGCTGTAGCCGGATACTTTGTTTTTTATTTTCAATTCTCCGCCCCAGGGCTTACCCAGGTTGGCCAGGTACTTGAACTCTTCGGTCAGTCGCACCCTGGAATTGTCTGGGAAAATAATACTGATGTCGTGATGGATCAACTCTTCTTTCGTGTAGCCCGAATGATCGGCGAAAACTTGATTGACTTTCAGGAAGACGGCATCTGTAGATACAATCGCCGAACAGGTATAATGATCGATGGCGTCACTATAGTCTTTCAGCTGTTCATTTTTTTCCTGCACCAGTTTATCCAGGTTGCCGGAGAAAGCGATCAACAGTTTATTGGAAGTTTCGAGGGCTTTGTTTTTGGTCAATACTACATCATTGGCCTCTTGCAGTTGATTCGCGTATCTTTTTATAATGCTTTTGAAAACCAGGGATTGCGCCACCACGATAAATCCGGATATAAACATGAGTGAATTTTGAATCAACAGGTAAGGTGTATTCGGATCGGGATAAAAAGGATGTGTGGAGTCGTAAATGAAATAGACGAGGTAACAGGCAAAGGCGTAGATGAAACACGAGAGTACATGGAGCAAATGATCAAACAGCAGTACCGAACAACATCCAATGGCGATGATGGTAAATTCAGTGCCTGTTCTACGGTCTGAAATAGCTAATGCGGTCAATAGAGGTAATAGACCCAATATCAATACTGTTCTTGCGGTTTCTATTTTCCCCTTATAATTCAAAAAGAAAATCAAGGCGAAGAAAGGAGCGATCCACAAGCCTTCGAGAGCGCCTTTGGAACCTAATGAAAAAAACACGCTACAAAAGAGGAGGGTGATGCAAAGGGTAATCGTCAAAAAGGCATTGATCGTAAATAAACGCGTTTGCTGACTATAATCCATGTCGGAGGTATAGCCTACGGAGATCATCTTAGTCCAAATAGTAGTTAAAAATATCATTGGCTGATGCATTGAACGGTTCTGTTTTATACGTGCCGTATGAAATTGCGTTGTCCGGTTTTAAAGGAGCAGAGCGGGCAGGTACCGTCGAATGCATGGAATATACATGGATTTGTTCGAAATAAAAAAGACCGGATTTTTCCGGTCTTTTTATGGTTTTTATTTACCTGCTCCTGTTGGGATCATACATTCTCATACGCTGCGGTTGGGGTTTCACAAATGCGGTCTCATTTGCTTTCATATAATTGCAATGCAAGAGTTTGTTTTCTTTGGGATCTTCCGTTTCGAATAAAAGTACTTGTTTGTTTTTATTGGCAACGGTAGTGATGCGTGTTGTCTTATTGACGTCTTTGGTATAACTGGTATCAGCCTGTTCTCGCACCAATAACATTTGTTTCATCTGCCAGCGTTGTGACACTATCCTTGTCACCTTCTGAAATGGCTTCTAAGACGGCCGCGTCCAATAGTTTCACAAACAAATCCCTGAACAAAGCATGATTGTTGTACAGATTAATTTCAGATAATTCATTGTTGATGTACACCACGATGCCCAGGGCCTGGGTCTTGTTTTCTAACGCTCCTTTGAAGTGGTTCAGGTATTCGTTTTTCAGTTTTACCAAAGAATCATTTTCCAATGCCAACTGCAAACTGGAAGCTGATACGCCTGATTTTACTTCGACATCTTTGTTCGCTTTTTTGGATAGTTCGTTTTTGAATTTTTGCTGTCCTTCTTCTACTTTCTTCCAAACTTCCTGTTGGTTGTTTTGATAACGGGATGCTATTTTTAGTTCCTTCGAAGGAAGCATGTTTTTGCTGGTCGAGAACTCTTTTACATTCTCATTTCCGCGTTTGCTCCAGCGGTTATGCTCTACACAAAAACTAGGCAAAGTCACATTCTTTGCCCTTGGCTCTATAATAAAATCATTAGAGATGGTGCGATCCTGTTGGCCGCCTTTCACGATATCGCCGGAGTGAATAAAAATATAATCATCGGAAAGGTTATCGATGGCCAATGCATTGACGCTGCCGGTTTCTATCACTTTCGCTTTTTTATTTTCCAGTGCCTGGTCTAATGTCAAATAGTGTTTATTGTTCAGTGTCGCTTCTCCTTCTACCAGGTAAATTTTAAGATTTTTGTATTCAGAAGGAGCACTCAAGCGCTTACCGTTAAAGTCAATGGACTCGACTGCTGCTTGTACCTGTGTTTGTGCGAGGGCTGGTTGTTTATGACCGGAATTGCAGGCAATCATTGCCATTAAAAAACAGACCCGAAGGAGCTGGGAGATCTTTTGCGTTGTCTTTTTCATAGTTTCATCATTAAGTATGGGATGAAACTAAAGGGAAGCAGAAACAGTCTCAAGCAAGACTTAGGGAACCAAGGATTTGAATGAGGGAAAAGGTATTTTCAGTGGGTGATTGATTTCTATTGATTGGCCATCTTGAACCTCGACAACAGTCAATGTCATGTATTAAACTGTTAGTCTACTAGCTTTGGCATGTTTAATCAAGAATTGCAAATCCTCGGACTTGTCTTTGTATGCTTCTATTTTGCCAATATTATCTTGGACAAAATTTTCAAGTACAGGTGTTGGTGTTTCTGATCCAATGTATTTCGCCATTTTGTAATTCAGCGATAAAGATTTAATGGTGTCGAATATGCCTATGCCCCACAAGCCGAATAACCAGGTTTTTAGATTAGCATCCTTGTTGCTCTCTTGTAGACACGCAGGACAAGCGATAGAAAGCTTGGTTTCAGAGAAGGTTATAAAAACAAGGCTGATCACATGACTGACAAGAATGGCATTCAATTTTAATTGATTCTTTCCGCAATTGGGACAAGGTTGTTTTTGTATGATCTCACAATAGCAGCTAAGCTCTTCAGACGAAAGGCATCGGAGTTGCGCATCTATTGCACTGGCTACGGAATCTTTTAATTTCCTGCGCTCTAACTCTTTCGTCATGACATGAAAAGCTTCCGGCGTAAGATCTGCCGAATCCTTCATGGCAATTCTTAATAAGTCTTCGTCAGGAAGAAGGCTGTATCGTTTTTTTAGTTCTTCTTTATTTTGAGTCATAATATAAAGTATATTGATCCAATGCTTCATTAAATACTCTGGCAGCATGTTCAATATCTTTGTATTTACTCAAGTTCATTGCCAAACGTTTTACTCCATTAATTTCAAGGCAGTAAGTTAAGTAATCGTCTCTCCAATCGTTTTGATAGATCATAATGGTAGTTGTATCGTTCTCCATAATTATTTTTTGCGTGAGGCTCTCTGAATCATAAGGCGGTAGTTCCGAACTGTCGATTTTGAGCTGAAATCCTTTGTCGTTAAGCTTTAACGCATGTTTTTTTATAAGCCCAAAGAAGGTAGGTTTGTGCTTGTTATCACTCGGCTTGAATCCGAAGCGCTTCAGGAAATCTTCGTCTTCCAGTTGTTCAATCTTTTGAGTATCCACCCATTTGTCTGTTGTAAAAACTTCTTTGGATATTCTAAATAGTTGAGCGGTGTTTTCCAATACTTTATTCCAACCGACGGAATAAATGTAGTAGTCCATATGATCATAGGTATTATTAGTCGAAAGCACGGCTAGTTTTTCAAAACCGATGTTGTTTTCTTCTTCGTAATAAGGTCTGGGTTTATTGTTAACTAATCTTCTGATTTCCGCATGAAAAAAACTCTGACTTCCGGCCAGTTCTACCTGTACGTAGGCATTGCGAAATACTCTTACGAAATTCCCCATGTTATTACCTTGAGGATAACTTTCCATGCAGACTTTCAAACCAAAGTCGTTCACCAGAAAATCAAAGTGCTTACTGAAATCCCGGGATGTTTGTTTAATGTCTTCTGAGTAGTTTGCCATTGGATTCTGAAATAATTCCTATAGTATTAGGGCAGATATTGTCTATAATAGACCTCCGTCATGTTCGCATTGACATAGAAGGTTTCTGTTTCCTGATTATCCTTTATGTTTCTTTCAAAGCATTCTACCTCACCAAATTTTTCAGGATTCCACCATTCTGTTCCCGGATACAGATTAGAATTCATTCCCAATAAATCCCGTGTTTTAGCTTCTTTCAGGTAGGAGGCTAGTTCGGTACTATCCACTGTGAAATGAAGAAAGATGCAACAATCAAGGAAAGAGGGATCTGTTCCCTCGATTACTTGAGCACTTGGTAAGGCGTCTTCATCTATCACGACCTCAAATAGTGTTTCAGGTGTTCGATTACAGGCTGTAGAATGGATACAGAAGAGAAGAAGCAAAAAACGCAAAGTTATTTTCATGGGTTTTATTTAATAATGGACTACTCAGACCTCACAATAAAGTCATAAGCATGTTCTGTAAAGTAGATCGGAACAGCGCCCCAATTCATTTGTTTTTGTTTTGCCAAGGTATGAGCAGCGTACATCAGTTCCATATAGCGGGCAATGATAATTTGCTCACACCAGTCTTTGGCATCTTGCAGCTGTTGTGAATCCACTTCAATGATTTCGAAAGCGTCCTGTAATTTTTCAAAACCATGTAGTGACAGTAACGTGTTGGTTTCCACTTGAGCGTAAGTTTCAAAATCGCCAAGCCATTCCATATTGTTCAGGTTAAGTCCATCGTCTTTACTAAACGCAAAACCGTCGATGTACCACTCATCGGTATTGATGTCAAACTCGTTCATTTCGAAGTAGAGTGATTGAACGGTTATTTTTTCTGAAGACTTCTGAAAGAAAAGTTCTATCCAATCCGCTACCTCTTCAGTCTGACCAGTAAAAGACAAACCCAATACAGCATGAAAGTCTGTAACAGGGAGCTCTTTTAGCTTAGATTCTGCTGTCTGGATGGCTTTAGCGAAGTCAAGTTTCGCCAGGTCATCATTGATCTGTAAACAAAAATCAAAATTCATTTCTTTTATTTTTTATACCACTTCACTACAAAATTGGAGATCCATGCTTGTGTAGCCTCTTTTTGTTCTTTGCTCGCATTGATAAATCCGTGATTTACATGATCAAGCAAATGCAATTCATTCGGTACACCCAATCGATCCAGTTTGCTGTGTAAGGACAAGGATTGGTCCACAGGCACGATCTGATCTTCTTTACCGTGTATGATGAGAACAGGCATTAAGTTTTTGTTTAGAAAGTTTACGGGAGAATAAGAGGTGAACATGTCTTTAACCTTCAGCGTGTCTCGGGAAGGATCAAATCCGAATACGTATTGCTTCAAATCAAAATGCGCCCGGATAGAAGGAGGGAGTTTGTTTAAGGTACTGTCCAGTTGGTCTATGAGTCCACTGTGGTAAATGCCTTCCAGGTCACTGGGCCCGTAGACATCGATGAGGTAATTGAAGTTGGTTTTTTTATACCGGTGAGGAGCGAGAGTGGTATCAGGGAAAGCAAGCATCATGGCAATATGCGCACCGGCAGACTCTCCCAATAATCCCATGTTGAGAGTGTCGAGGTGATAAAGATCGGCATGTTTCTTGGTCCATTCGACCGCTTCGTAAATGTCTAAAATGCAATCCGGGAACGGACTTTTTTGTTTTTCCGCCAAGGTATAATTAGGAGAAATAATGGTGTAGCCTTTTTCTCTTAAAGTGTTTGCCGCTCCGTTGAATCTTCCGTTGTTGAGGGTAATTTTATTGCCGGTGATCCATGCGCCGCCGTGGATGTAAAAAACAACGGGAGAATTTTCGTAGACCTTTTTAGTAGGGTGATAGATGTCTAGTTTTTGATCGTTTTTATAAGGAACTCCAAATTCAATGTCTCCGGTAGTAATAGGCGCCTCGTTTTTAAATATAAAATAGGTAAAGCAGAGAGCAGCTATAACTATCAATGCGGTAATGATGATGAGGGTGTATTTGAGGAATGAGTTCAATTTTTTCATGAGGTGTTGTAAAAATAGCAACTGACTTAAACTTAATTGTTACAATGCGCAAGGACATGATCTAATAAGATAGAAGGTTGAAATTGAAAATCCTAAAAAGAAAAAGGCTTTGTGTGAATTATTTGTGGTACAGTAAAAAATCAGAAGACCTTGCTGCACTTTAATTGTAGCAAGGTCTTCTGAGTCGGCAACAGGTTGTTTTTTAGATGACCGGTTCTTCTACCCACTTCAACACCTGAATGTTGGCAATCAGTTGGATGTCTTCGCCCAATCCTAAGCCACCGGTGTCGGTCAGTTTATTCCAGGTCATGCCAAATGCTTTGCGGTTCACTATTCCCGTTACTTCAAAACCGTGTTTGATATGGCCATGTCCATCATTTTCAGAACCGCCGTATTCTACCTTTAACTCCACCGGTTTAGTCACACCTCTCAAGGTTAAATTACCGGTCATGTTGTAATCGCTGCCGCTGATCTTTTCAAATGAAGTGGACTCAAAGTGGATCGTAGGGTATAGGTCTGAAGCAAAGAAATCACCGTCCTGCAAATGGGCGTCGCGTTGCGCCTGGTTAGTATCGATGCTTTTTACATCGATGGTAAACGTAATTTTCGCCTGATTGAAATCGTCTCCGTTAGTCATGGCGCTGCCTTCGAATCTTCTAAAGAACCCCGTTACCGTTGAAATGACCAAATGCTTGATTTTAAACTGTACATCGGAGTGTGTAGGATCGATGACCCATGTGTTTTTATTTTCCATAATTTTCTTTTTTATTTTTAATAATGGATCAAAAGTATCTAAATTAGCTATACAAAGTATAGTTGTTACCTCTGGGTAACTAGTTACCTTCAAGTAAGTACTATTTAAAAGTGCGAAGATGAATCAGAAACAAGCTACATGTCAGCATAAGCTAATGGTCACACGTGACGCCTTGGAGGTTATACAAGGCAAATGGCGATTGCCGATTGTCCTTTCCCTTACTTTTGGAGACAAACGGTTTGGAGAAATTCAACGCGAGATCGTAGACATATCACCCAAGATGCTTTCTCAGGAATTGAAAGCTTTAGAGGTCAATAAAATCATTACCCGTACCGTCTATGACAGCATGCCGGTCACGGTGGAGTATTCGCTTACTCCGCTGGGAAAGTCCATGAGAAAAATGTTAGACGAGATTTTGGATTGGGGTGTTGTTTTTCGAAAAGAGGTGGTAGTGAAGTAGGATGTCCTGATTCACGCTTTATGCATGAAAATTAGTATATTTAAATAGTATCTTTGCAGGCATTTTATGATAGAAACAATAGTTGAACCGGTCAAAGGCCCTTTAATACAGGCATTGACTTTTATACTGCTCACCGTCCTTGCTATTTTTGTATTCAGACCTGAAAATACAGATAAAGGATGGAGCCTAGCTGGCATGGTGTTTATCGGATTTATGGCAGTAAACTCCGTCTTGCTTTGGTTGGCATCCGATACTTGGACTTACTTTTTTTATTCCCTGGGATTTTCTGTTCTGTATTTAGTGTGTATTGCTATTCTGTTACCTGCTTTGCTCAAAGGATTGAACATTCAGGGCTCTGCTGAAAGCGCCATGGTTTTCATTTTCATTATCTACCATCCGATTTTATTATTAGTGGTATTATTTTCGAAGTGGGTTTACGTTGAATTTTTATAAGCGGACTTCTCAGCTTATTTATTCGGTGCTTGATAATAAAGTGTTATGGCGCCGGATTTAAATATTTTCGTCTTTATGAGTTTAAGAACAGTTCTCTCGGTGATGTTCTTAAATAAAGGTAAGCCTTTTCCCTCCACCACTGGGTGCACGCAAAGTTGGTATTCATCGATTAAGCCAAGTTTTGTCAAGGCGACAATTAAACTTGGGCTGCCCACTAAAATGTCTTTGCCCTCTTGCTTCTTGAGTTTTTCCACTTCTTCTTCCAAACTTCCGGTTGCAAGGCTTGCGGTATTCCAGTCTGTACTTTTCAAGGTATGTGAAAAAACAAGTTTTGGAATTTTATCCATGGTCACTGCAAAATCATACTCTGACTTGTTGCCCTCAGGATGTTCTAATACGGTTCGCCAATATTCCATCAATTGGTAGGTAATCCTTCCGTAAAGCAGAATGCCTGCATCACGGATCAGTTCTTCGTAATGTTCATGCAGTTCATCATCCGCAATTCCGGCGGTGTGGTCGCAAAAACCATCGATGGTCATGTTCATGGCGGCAATTACTTTTCTCATGGTGTGTTAGAAGATATATGAATAGATTTTTTTTGACTTAAGAACTGGAGATGAATTATTCCATTACTATTTCACATTCTGGAAATGCTTTTTTAATCTGTTCTGCTTCATCGTAATCAAAGTTGTTTCCGGAAAGTTCGAGTTTTATTAATTTATTTAATTTGGTCAAATCTTTAGTTTTGAAGATCTTCCGTGCAATTGATATATCCGGTAACCTTATCTAATCCATGATCTTGACAT
>JAQZBV010000140.1 GCA_029237685.1 Cytophagaceae bacterium
TTCATTCAACTGATGCCATAATGTTTCTCTGGCAAGTAATTGACCATAGTTTAAAGCAGACCAAATAGACTTCGGTAATGGGAAAGGTTCCAGGCTGTGGTATTCTGTTTTCTGTGCCTTATTCTCTGCTTCTATAGCCGTCAGCAGAGCATTGAGGCCCGTACCATAACCTATTTCCAGTACACGCAACACACCGGTTTGAAGCATCGGCAAATATCCATTTTTCAGATAGACATGAATGGATTCCGGTATCGCTCCCCTTGTTGAATGATAGGTTTCATTGAGCTCAGGCAAAAAAATAGTATGCGACCCGTCTTCACATAAAATAAGTTGAGGTCCTTGTTGTTCCATGGTTCTATTTCATAAAAGGAATTCCCCCTAAACAATAGAAAGAACTGTTTAACAGGTTCTCTTTATTATAGCGGAATCGCGTACCATCCGGCAGCAATACGCTGCCGCCTGCTGCTTCCACTACCGACTGACCTGCCGCCGTATCCCACTCCATGGTAGGACCATGTCTGTAATACAAATCAGCGGAACCATCCGCTACCAGACAGAATTTTAATGAGCTGCCTACCGCTACGGTTTGCTCTACTTTGTATTTGGCCATCACGTCCGCTTCTTCCTGCGAACTGTGAGAACGACTGCCTACCGCTGTAATGTGGGTCTGTGCATTTTTTACCTTGATGGGTGTTTCCACCCCGTCCATGATTTTAGAAGCGCCGTCTGAAGCACCCCAATAGAGGGTGTTTTGAACCGGTACATAGACAAGTCCCAAGACCGGATAACCATTTTCAATCAGGGCGATATTGACCGTAAATTGTCCGTTTCGCTTGATGAACTCTCTTGTGCCATCCAGTGGATCGACCAGCCAGAAGCGGTTCCATTGCTTGCGTTCGTTGTAATCTGCGTGCTTGCCTTCTTCCGACAACACAGGAATCTCGGACCATAAGCGTTTCAATGCTTCATCGATGACAAGATGAGCCGCTTTGTCGGCCTTCGTAAGAGGAGAATGATCGGCTTTAAAGTCGATGCTTTCGTGAAAATCCTCATGAAGGTATATGTCCATGATTTTTTCCCCCGCTTCTAATGCTATGGCTATCAATTCCTGTTTCATCGTTTTCATATCCTGTAAAAATACAGAATTCTAAAGAAAAGACGGGCAGAAAGAAAAAATTGACATTCGGCAAAAAAGCGCTTTACTGGAATTATGTTTCTGTGATTCAGGTGAAGTCAGATTTTCATACTTAAACCCTCGCCTAATACGCCATTTTATTCGGCAAACCGCTTTCAGTATGAATCTTTTAAGCATCGATTTGGCCAAATTTTATTCGTTTATTCAGAGAAAAATTGTATTTTTGCAGTCCTAAAGTAACATGGAAAACATCCACCCCATATTTGATCAGGTTTTAGAAAGGACTTCCAAAGAAGCCTTGCTCAACCAAAAAGGCCTTGTGCTTTGGTTCGTTGGACTCTCCGGATCAGGTAAAAGTACCATTGCCAAAGCGCTTGAACGTGAATTGCATCAAGCGGGTAAACTCACTATGCTATTGGATGGTGACAACCTGAGAACAGGCATCAACAATAACCTTGGTTTTTCCGAAGCGGATCGCAAAGAGAATATACGCCGCGCCGCTGAAGTAGCCAAACTGTTTGCAGGCAATGGCATCATTACGATTTGCTCCTTCATCAGTCCCACCGAAGAAATACGCCAGATGGCCAAAGAGATTGTCGGCAAGGATTATTTCGAAGTCTTCATCAATTGTCCGCTTGAAATATGCGAACAACGTGATGTAAAAGGATTGTATCAAAAAGCACGCAAAGGAGAAATCAAAAACTTTACGGGTATCGATTCTCCTTTTGAACATCCGACTCATCCCTTCATCGAAGTGCGCACCGATTTGAAATCGCTGGACGACTGTAAAGACGATATCCTGCGCGCAGTGACACCACTCATTACTACTTAAGAAATCTACACACATGGCATCTTATAATCTGACACACCTTAAACAACTGGAAGCCGAAGCGATCTTCATCATGCGCGAAGTGGCTGCGCAGTTTGAAAAACCGGTTTTACTTTTCTCCGGAGGAAAAGACTCCATCGTCATGGTACGCCTGGCACAAAAAGCATTTGCTCCTGCTAAGATTCCTTTCCCCTTGATGCACATTGATACGGGACATAATTTCGTAGAGGCCCTAGAATTTAGAGATGACATGGTGAAAAAAATCGGAGCCAATCTGATTGTGCGCTATGTACAGGACTCCATTGACCAGGGACGTGCACAAGATGAAAAAGGTCCCAACCCTAGCCGTAACGGGTTACAAACCATTACCCTGTTGGATGCTTTGGAAGAATTTAAATTTGATGCCGCTTTTGGTGGAGGAAGAAGAGACGAAGAGAAAGCCCGTGCAAAAGAACGTTTCTTTTCACACCGTGATGAATTCGGACAATGGGATCCTAAAAATCAACGTCCTGAACTATGGAACTTGTTCAATGGAAGAAAAAATCCGGGAGAACATTTCCGTGTATTCCCATTGAGCAACTGGACCGAGATGGACGTATGGCAATACATTGCCAGCGAAAAAATGGAAATTCCAAACCTATACTTTACGCACAAAAGAGAAGTGGTAGTTCGCGACGGTGCATTACTTGCCAAATCTGATTTCATCACCTTATTGAACGGTGAGAAATACGAAGAAAGAATTGTCCGTTTCCGCACGGTAGGTGACATGACCTGTACAGGAGCCGTAGAATCTACAGCGGATAACCTGGACGATATCATTCAGGAAGTAGCGTCAGCCCGTCAGACGGAGCGCGGTACCAGAGCAGATGACAAACGTTCAGAAGCTGCTATGGAAGACCGTAAGAAACAAGGTTATTTTTAGTTGAAAACATTTTAAGAAGCATTTACCGATCATGAATACTGAAATTGAAGAAAAATTAGATTCTCAAAAATACCTGGAGATGGACTTGCTACGCTTTACTACTGCAGGTAGTGTAGACGATGGGAAGAGTACATTGATCGGTCGTTTGCTATACGACAGCAAAGCCATTTTTGAAGATCAGATGGACGCCATCGAAGAAGTCAGTAACCGCAAAGGAAAAGGATATGTTGATCTTTCACTATTGACCGACGGTTTACGTGCAGAACGTGAGCAAGGCATTACCATTGATGTGGCTTACCGTTATTTTGCTACACCCAAAAGAAAATTCATCATCTCTGATACACCGGGGCATATTCAATACACCCGCAACATGGTGACCGGTGCATCAACCGCAAACCTTGCCATCATCCTTGTGGATGCGCGTAAAGGTGTGATCGAGCAAACCTGCCGTCACAGCTTCATCGCCTCTTTGTTGCAAATCAAACACGTGGTAGTTTGTATCAATAAAATGGACCTAGTGGATTTCAAACAAGAAGTGTTTGATAAAATCCAGCAAGACTATAAAGACTTCGCTTCTAAATTATCTATCCCTGATATACGATTCATCCCTATCTCTGCCTTATTGGGAGATAACGTAGTGGATCGATCTGAAAACATGTCTTGGTACGAAGGCAGCACCTTGTTGCATACCTTGGAAAACGTGAACATCAGCAGCGATCAAAACTTCGTAGATGCTCGTTTCCCTGTACAATATGTGATTCGCCCACAAAGCGATGAGTTCCATGACTTCAGAGGTTATGCAGGACGAGTTGAAGGAGGCGTATTCAAACCGGGCGACGAAGTCATTGCTTTGCCATCGGGCTTTAATGCTAAAATCAAAACCATAGAAACCATCGACGGACAATTGGATGAAGCATTCCCTCCGATGTCTGTGACCATCACATTGGATAGAGAAATCGATATCAGCCGCGGCGACATGTTGGTGAAACCTAACAATCAACCGCAAAACAGCCAGGATGTGGAATTGATGATCTGCTGGTTGAACGAAAAGAAACTGGTACCAAACGGTAAATACGTGATCCGTCACACGACGAAAGAAGCGCGTTGCATCGTCAAAGAGGTACGTTATAAAATGAACATCAACACCCTTCATCGTGTAGAAGATGATACGACGATTGGTTTGAATGACATCGGTCGTATCCTGATTCGTACGACAGCCCCTTTGTTCTACGACAGTTATACCAAAAACCGATTCACAGGAAGCGTCATCCTCATCGATGAGTTTACCAATGAAACAGTGGGTGCAGGGATGATCATTTAACAGTATGGAGTATGGAGCGAGGATAGAGAGGTCTCTGTACTTGCGCTCCATACTTCATGCTTATTTTTCTCAAATGTTATCTGTATAGGATCAAGTATATTTGATCGATGTGGAAAAACAGTGGAAAACATTTACTTTTTCCTTCTCAATCCGTATATTAACTCATACGACTTAACCTAAAGACTATGAGATCTTTATTTACCATTCTTTTTTGCCTACTTTTTTCTTTCGCTGCATTGGCTCAAAAAGCACCTTCCGCCAAAAAAATCGAAGCATCTGCAGACGAGCACTTTCGGATAGATGATTTTCCAAATGCCTTGAGGCTCTACCATCAATTGGACAGCATACAACCCAACGTAGGTAAAACCAACTATAGAATTGGTTTCTGTATTTTTAATACCGAGCAAAAAACAAAATCCCTGTCTTACTTCCAAAAAGCAAAGAAAGCAGATTACGAAGGTGAAGACTTGGACCTTTATCTGGCACGCGCGCTGCATCTTAACCACCGCTTTGACGAAGCCATAGCCGCTTATAAAAACTATACACCGGATGCTACAACCAAAAAGAAAGAAGATGACGAGGAACAAAAAACAGCCGGTGAATTAGAAATGGAAGACATCAAAGAAGATGTCAACCGTTACATTGTGATGTGTGAAACGGGCAAGCAACTGGTATCGGATTCTCTGACTTTGGTCATAGAAAACATGGGACCTGTCATCAATTCTAAATATCCAGACTATGTGCCCGTGGTATCGGCAAACGAAGAAGAATTAATTTTTACTTCCCGCAGACCAAATACCACAGGGGGCAAAAAAGATCCGCAGGACAATCACTATTTTGAAGACGTCTACATTTCCATTAAAGACTCCATAAGCGGGCAATGGACAGCTCCGAAAGATTTGGGGACACAGGTCAATTCAGCGGAACACGATGCGAGTGTGGGACTTTCTCCCGATGGTAAAAAATTGTTCATCTACCGCGCGGAATTTTCCCGCAAACAATCCGGAGACATCTACCTGAGTACTTTAGGAAACGAGGGATGGTCAAAACCCAAACGCATGGACAGCCCGATCAATACAGAGTACTGGGAGCCCAGTGCTTCTTTGACGGACGATGAAAAAACAATCTTTGTATCCAGCAACAGACCGGGTGGATTTGGAGGAACAGACATTTATGTCATCAAAAGAAAAGACGACAGTACCTGGGGAGAAGCCGTGAACTTGGGACCAAAAGTGAATACAGCGTATGACGAAGACGCCCCTTATATTCATCCGGATAAAAAGACCTTGTTCTTCAGTTCAAGAGGACATAATACCATGGGCGGCTACGACATCTTCACCTCTACCCTCACTCCACTGACGGACACGACGGAAGAATGGGCAGCGCCTGTGAACGCCGGTTATCCGATCAATACATCAGACGATGACATCTATTTCATCTGGTCAGCGGATGGTACCAAAGGTTATTTCTCTTCCTGGAGAGATGACTCTTATGGGGAAAAGGATTTGTATGTGATTCACAAACCGAATCAGGTCGTGTTGTTAGGAAACGTGTACGACGAAGAAACCCGATTGCCTTTGAAGTCCACAATCACGGTAAAAGACATGGACAAGAATGAATTGATCGGTGTATTTACTTCAGACTCCACCGGCCATTATGAATTAAAATTACCGAATGGCACCAACTACTCTATTACTGCGGAGTCTGAAGGTCATCTCTTTCAATCGACGAGCGTACAGATTGATCCAAAAATTGCCAGCCAGGAAATACGAAAAGACCTTTACCTGCAACCTGTGAAAGAAGGATTGTCCGTCGTACTCAACAACATCTTCTTTGATTTTGACAAAGCTACTTTGCGCAGTGAATCAGATGCAGAATTAGAAAACCTCTATGCCTTCCTCATCAAATACCCGGAATTGAAAGTTGAGTTGTCAGGACATACAGACGCCTTTGGCAGCGATCGCTACAACCAGAGACTTTCCGATAAAAGAGCCAAAGCGGTTGTCGCTTACCTGATCAACAAAGGATTGCCAAAAGCAAGACTGGTAGCGAAAGGTTACGGTGAAAGCAAACCAATAGAAAGCAACGATACCGACGAAGGCCGACAACTTAATCGTAGAACGGAGTTGAAAATCATTGACGACAATTTCAATGTACTCACGAACTATAAAAACACAACCATCCAGTACAAAAATGAATTCAAAGGAGAAATCACAGCCAGCGGTCGTACAACAGGCAACAAACAAAACTTTGAAACCCTGCCGAAAGAAAAAGAATCGTTAGGTAACGTGCCTTCGCAAGACACCCGTACTTCTTTCTATTCAGGAGTGGAATACAGAAGAGGCGATAAATATTACCTACCGCTCCAACAACCAAAAACAGATGCGCTGTTAAAACCAAAAGTCCACTTCATCTCCCACGTCACGTCTAAACTTACTTTGTATTCTACACAACGAGTGATGGAGATGGTAGAAATTCTTCAAACCTACCCTTCTATCAAAGTGAAACTGGTCGCTTATGCTGATCTTAGCGGCGCTTCTTATTTGACAAAAGAAATAGCGGAACAACGTTTGGCTACTGTTCAACAACTACTGACTCAACAAGGAATAGATGCCGGCAGATTATCGACAGAGGTCAAAGCATTAGAGGCAGCAGGTGAAGATCCGGAATCTGACATTCAAAACAGAAGAGTGGAATTTATTACAGCAGAATAATAGTCCGTAATATAAGCATTAACACATCCTTCTTATATTGTAGCTTACATGCAAAAGCAGGGGATAACCTGTGAAGGTTACTAAAATGATAACAGATACAGAGCACGAATGATTAAACTTTTACTACGTACTTTATTAAAATGGCCTTATTCCATTTATAGAAAAATCAAAGAATTAAGGCAATTTAAAAAAGCTTTACGTTGTAACAGCGGTGAACTTAAACTGGTAGTAGGTAGTTCTAGGATTGCAGAACCTGGATGGCTTCCCACTGAATGGCACTTTCTCAACTTACTTAACGAGTCACATTGGCTCACTTTTTTCAAGGAAAATTCTATTGACAATATTTTAGCGGAACACGTTTGGGAACATCTCAAGCCGGAAGAAGGTAAACTCGCGGCGCGTATATGTTTCCGTTTTCTAAAAAAAGGAGGGAGATTACGCATTGCTGTGCCAGATGGATTCCACCCGGATCCTGCCTATATCACACATGTAAAACCAGGTGGAACGGGTCCTGGTGCCGATGACCACAAAATACTCTATACCTATAAAAGTTTACAGGAAATTTTGATCCAGGCAGGTTACAAAATTGAACTCTTGGAATACTTTGATGAATTCCATGTGTTTCATCAGAATCCCTGGGATTCGAAAGAAGGATATGTTCGTCGTTCCAAAAAAATTAACCAACGCGCTATTCGTGATAAACTGGATTATACGAGCTTGATTGTGGATGGGATTAAGTGAGAAAACGGAGAACAGTAAACTGAAAACTGATTTTTCTGTTTTCTGTTCTCCTCAGTTCTCAATAAAAAAGGCGTTTCGATAATCGAAACGCCTTTTTTGTGACCTCGTCAGGATTCAAACCTGAAACCTCTTGAGCCGTAATCAAGTGCTCTATTCAATTGAGCTACGGGGCCAGATCCCTTAGGAATGGCACAAAGATAGTATTTTCGTTTAATAATTAAAACCCTTTCATCATTTTTGAATTGGCGGCTTGCTTAATCAGGACTTTTAAGCTGGTTTTCACAATGGCTCCCATGTTTGTACAAGTCAAAAAATCAGGGTCTTTGTAGTATTTAGCCAGCTCTTTTTTCAATAATTCTACATTTTCCGGGGGAGCAATATTATCTTTCATGACCGCATCACCCAGTTCTTTTATCCGGTAACGGGAGGCTCTCAATCGGGTAGCCATCATGGAACGCTCTTCCTTTTGGTACTGACGCACACTTTCCGGAGACAATACTTCACCACAAATCTCTACTATAGGCTTGTTGGAATCAAAGTATTGAGGCATGTAAACAAACTTTCTTCCGTCGTAAGATTGCTGATCAAAATCAATGGCTCTGATCCGGTAATGCACCTCTTCAAAATCCGGTGTTACTTCTACTACGAAATTGGAAGAATGCATATCACCCAAGAGACGAACAAAAGAGCGCTCATTGAATTTCACAAACTCCTTCGCTAAACGGCGTTTATTGATGGTGCCGGAGTTGAGGTATGTTTTCATAAACATATCACCGGGAATACCGATGATGTGTTCTTCTATCAATGTATCTCCATCTACAATATAACTGATGCTGTTGGGAGACAAAAGTTATCGTTGAGCTTATTCACGATGCGCACGCGGTAAGGCTTGCTGTTTCCATACACACACAAGTCAATACGATCGATGTATAAATCCTCCATTACCGACAAGTCACCATCCGTCTTCAGAATAGAATATGTTTTCTTGAGTGCATTGTAAATGGTGAACATGTCATCCTGCGAATAATAGACCGTTTCCCATAAAGTGTCGCGATCGTTTTCATCACGCAAAGAAACAGAATGCTGATAGCGTATCAGATCAAAATAAGAAATAGGCATTTTACGTTCGCGGTCATAACCGAACAAATACTTTCGCAGGTACTTGCTGATGCCATAATGTTGCTTTTTCTTGCTGATGCGTATCATAGGAAGAGATAATACGTTAAATTTATCAATTATTCATTTACATACAGCATGTCGGTAATAACCTTTATCATTAATCCAACATCCGGAACGGGTAAGAGCAAAAGCATTCCTGCTCTGATACACTCTTATTTCCCGACAACCGGCAATACCTATCGCATCCGGTTTACAGAGTATGCGGGACATGCGAAAATGATTGTCAATGAAGAAATTGCCAATGGCACACGCATCATCGTAGCTGTGGGTGGAGACGGCACCGTCAATGAAGTGGCCTCTTGTTTATTGCACAGCCAGGCGGCATTAGGTATAGTACCTACGGGATCTGGAAATGGATTGGCACGACACCTGAACATTCCCATGAATGCTACCCAAGCATTGCAAGTCATCGCGGAAGGCCAGGTGACAGCCATTGATTCTGGAGAAGTGAACGGACATCCTTTTTTCTGCACGGCCGGCGTGGGCTTCGATGCTACGGTAGCCGAGCGTTTCTCAAAAATAAAAGGACGTGGCTTTTACAATTACATCAAAGCTTGTTTAAGTGAATACAGAAGTTATAGCCCTGAAAAAATAACAGACAGCGATGGAGTACCTTATCAAGGATTCTTACTGACCGTTTGCAATGCCAACCAATACGGCAATAATGCCTTCATTTGTCCATCGGCTTTATTGAATGATGGCAAACTTGATCTGGTACAGGTTTCAAAAATTCCGCTATTTCAACTACCCTTTTTCCTTTTTCAATTATTGAATAAACAACTGGACCGAAATCAATTCGCTACCAAAAAATCCTTTTCTTCTTTAACCTTAAAAAGAAAAGTACCGGGTCCTCTGCATATTGATGGTGATCCGGTAGCTCATGCAACCGCACTTTCCTTCAAATGCGTTCCCAAAAGCTTAAATATTCTGATTCCCTCCACAAAAATCTAAATCACTTTTTTTAATCATCCTCCGTATCCCTGAACTTCCGCTCGAAATAAGCGTTAGAGTTATTGTATCCCTTTCAACATCATGCATCTCAGGAATGGTGAATGTTTTCGATTGAGTTCAGGTAATTTTCAAACCACTTTATCTCTCAATAGTATACTAATTGCAAAAAGTTGGTCTTTATTACATCTAATAAAAGTAAAAAAGTAACACTTTTAAAAGAAAGTACATTCTTTTTAAGGGATACAAGTTCTTGCTCACAAAAACAGTCCGAAATAGCATCTAGATTTTCGCAAAAAATAATTTGAAAAAAAATAAAAAAAAATCCGGTTGAATATAAGGGGCTAAACATTAAAAAAATACCAAAAAAGACGTGCAAACAATTGCTTGTTAAAAGTAAACTGGACTAAAAAATACGTTTCATCGATTCATTTAGCACTCCATAAAGTTTCTTAAGCGTACGCTTAGGCGTTTTAGCAAATCCGAAATAATATCATTTTTAATTTATGAACTTAAGCTCAAAGTATACGTATACCCTTCATTACCTTTGTTATACAATTTGTATATAGAACTATATGTCTTTTATTTGTACAATAATTAATAAAACAATACACCAAACCTGATCTCAAAATACTATGAAAATCTGGTTAACGCTCATTCTTACAATTGTCCTATTTATTGGAAATGGCTACGCCCAACAGTTCCAATTAAATAACGATGCCATGGCATTAGGAGGCGATACTTATAGACTGACTAGAAACGACTATAACCTTGCAGGATCTATGTGGTACAAATTGGACCATGATCTTACAAAACCCTTTAGTATAACAGGAAGGATGCTCTTCGGTGGAAGAGATGAATTTGGAGCAGACGGCATCGCATTTGTATTTCAAAATGGTTGTTTGAACGCCGGTACTGCAGGCGGAGGAATTGGTTATTCGGCCATGCCGGGCAGATCATTCGCTGTGGAATTTGATACCTATGAAAACTCAGCATTGACAGGTTCATTTGAAAACCATGATCCAGCCTTTGATCACATTGCCGTGCTAAAAATGGGAAATGTAGATCATGGCAATGCTGCAGATAATTTATTTGGACCGGTACAAGCACACCCTACGAAAATTGACATTGAAGACAGTCTTTGGTACGACTTTCAGATTACTTATGATCCCAGCACTTATCTGTTTCAGGTTTTCTTTGATAACTCCTTGAGGGTTTCGATGACGTATGATATCTATACCAATATTTTTGCAGGTGATCCTTATGTATACTGGGGTTTTACATCTTCGACAGGCGGTCAATACAATTACCAAGCGGTATACATCAATAAAGACTTAACTACTT
>JAQZBV010000141.1 GCA_029237685.1 Cytophagaceae bacterium
TTTACCGTAGAAATGATGGCATTGACTTTACCATACAATTCCTGTGCATCAAATACAGGACGCTGTAATAGCTTGTTCCAATCTTTCTCTTCTGGTAAATAAATTTTGTTCATGACTAAATCAATGATAGAAAACTGAGAACTGAAAACTGAAAACCGAGTTCAGTTTTCAGTTTTCAGTTTTCAGTTTTCAGTTTTCAGTTTTCAGTTTTTCTCTACTTTATGATTTTCTCAATCGGCAACACCAAGATGCCTTCAGCGCCTGCTTCGCGCAGCTTCCCGATGATTTCCCAAAAATCGTTTTCTTTTACTACGGAATGGATAGAGCTCCAGCCGGCTTCAACAAGCGGCATCACGGATGGACTCTTTACTCCGGGCAACAAAGAAATGATGGTCTGAATGGAATCATTGGGTGCATTCAGCATGATGTATTTCGTGTTCTTCGCATTGTTAACAGATTCAATGCGGAACAATAATTCGGCAAGGATCAATTTCTTACTGGCAGACAAACCAGGATAGCCGATCATGACCGCTTCTGATTTAAATACCGTTTCCACTTCTTTCAATCCATTGCTGATCAACGTACTTCCAGAACTCACGATATCACAGATCGCATCCGCCAAGCCTATGCCCGGAGCGATTTCTACAGATCCGCTGATTTCGTGTATATCTGCCTTTACCTTTTTCTTTTCAAGATAAGCGGAAAGAATATTCGGATAAGAAGTCGCGATGCTTAATCCGTTCAAGCTCGTGATGCTTTTATACTCAAAGGCTTTCGGTACGCCTATGGATAAACGGCATTTAGAGAAACCCAGTTTCTTAATTTCGTCTATTTTCTTATTCTTTTCTACGGAAACGTTTTCTCCGACAATCCCTAAATCAGAAACGCCATCAGCTACATAACCCGGAATATCGTCGTCGCGTAGGAATAATATTTCAACAGGAAAATTGCTGGCCGTCGCTTTCAATTGAGCACCAACACTGGTAACATCGATACCGCATTCTTTGATCAACTTCAACGAGTCTTCACTCAAACGACCCGACTTTTGTATAGCAATTCGTAATACTTCCATTCTTTGATAAGTTAAAGGGCAAATATCCGATAAAACTGTGGTTTTAGAAAGCAAAAAAGGGAATTAGTGTGCTGAAGGGGGAGATCATGAAGAAGAAGGATAAGATTATTATACAGAAGTTGTTAAGAAAGTGAATGGCTATTCGCTATTCGCTCTGTTTCTGCACTCTTCCTTTTGGGCGTGCCCCCGCTTTCATCTTTTGCGTTTATCCCCTCGGTTGTACAGCGGGGTCGGGCTATCCACTACAAGTCCTCGCTCGGATCAGGCATCCCTAGTTAAGCTAACTTCCAGGCTCGCTCTGGGCTTTCCGCTCCTATCCCTCACGCAATAGAAGAAAGAGAAACAGAAAGAGAAAGAGGCTACACTCTTTCTCTTTCTGTTTCTCTTTCTCAAAAGCCACTCTTCCTTCGGATTAAAATAAAAGCTATTTTTACCTCATGTCATCGCCTTCTTCTTCACATATTCCTTCTTCCTTCTCCCACGGCCTTAACGCCCATTGGCAAACCATCTATCCTCATCTTCAGCGTAGCCTCAGATCGCTATACCGACCGAATAAAGCAGTCTTGACTCATTTGAAAAGTTCAGACGAAGACCTCATTCCTTACTTGCATTGGACCGATAAAAGTCGTCCGGAAAGTCAAAAGGATCTCGTCATTCTTTCTCACGGACTCGAAGGTGCTGCCACGTCGGATTATAACCTCGAAGCAGCCACAAGCCTTCATCAACAAGGCTTTGATGTCTGGGCCTGGTACATGAGGGGTTGTGCACCGGAAATGAATCCAGGACCTTTATTGTATAACAGCGGTTTTACTACCGACCTGAAAAACTTGTGTGAACAAGCTAATAAACAAGGCTATAGACGCATATTTCTGATCGGTTTCAGCGTCGGCGGCAACATTACGTTCAAAGCTTTAGGAGAAGGCTTGAAAGGTATTACCGCAGCGGTTGCTTTTTCAGCGCCTCTGGTCTTGGGAGACGTTTCAGACCATTTGAGCAAAAGCTTCGGCGGCTTTTATATGAAACGTTTTCTGGCAAGCCTTAAGGAGAAAATACAGCAAAAAGAAGCTCAATACCCGGGTGCTTTCCGGATAGAAAAACTCAATACCTGCAAAGACTTCTACTCTTTTGACGACGATTTTACCGCTCCTATGCACGGCTTTTCTTCCGCCAAAGATTATTATGAACGCTCTTCCTCCATCCATTTTCTATCGTCTATCCATACACCCGTCAAACTCATCAGCGCTTCCAACGACCCCTTTTTGACGCCTTCCTGTTTTCCTGATCCTGTTTCTTATCCCCATATGCATTTCTATTATCCCAACCATGGCGGTCATTGCGGATTTGGACATGGAAACGAATCGATGGCCGAAATGGCATTGGATTTCTTTCGGCAAATGACTACCTTCGATCGGTAATTTTCAATATCCTCTATCCTGTTATGTGCGGACGGTTTTCACTGGCTAAATCAAAAGAAGAAATACAAAAACGATTTGCCGTTCAAATCAAAACTCCTATTGCCCCGCAATACAACATTGCGCCGATGCAATCTTGTGCGGTGATCACCAATCAAACGCCTAACGAATTGCAGTTTTTCCAGTGGGGGCTTATTCCTTCCTGGTCAATCGACCGCAGCACGGCGATGAATATGATCAACGCCCGTGCGGAAAGCGTATACCAGAAAATTCCTTTTAAACACATCGTTAAAAACCAACGCTGCCTGGTACCTTCCGATGGTTTTTTTGAATGGAGAAAAGAAGGAAAAAATAAAGTACCGTACCGTTTCAACCTCAATAACGAAGAAGCATTTTCTTACGCCGGCCTTTGGGACAGCTGGAAAAATGAAGAAACAGGCGATCTTGTGAACACCTTTACGATCATCACGACAGAAGCCAATAAAGTGGTCAAAGCCGTGCACGATCGCATGCCGGTAATCTTGCGCAAAGACCTGGAAAAATTGTGGATCGCAGAAGACGTAACCGAAAGTCAAGCCGAAAGCTTATTGAGACCCTACGATACGGAACAGATGTACTCTTATGCCGTACACCGTGCAGTCAACGATGCCCGCAACAATACACCGGAGTGTATACAAGCAGCACCACGCTTTTACCCTGGTGAAACCATGAGTTTGTTTGACTAATCACCTCCCCTTGACTACTCCACTTCCTGCTGATTTTAAACAAAACATTCTCCATACGTTTGGAGAACAGTTTAGCGAAGACTTATGCCATTGCCTCGACAGCGGCAAAGGCGACAGAAGCATTCGTTTCAATACTTTCAAATACCATTCATCGCTCAACTTGCCTGAGGTTCCCTGGCACGATAACGCTTACCTGATCCCTGGAGATACCACTTTTGCTTATGATCCTTCCTGGCATGCCGGACTGTATTATGTGCAGGAGGCTGCTTCTATGTTTGTGCAGCAAGCCTTGAACACGATTGCCTTCGATCATGCAGAACCATTGTTGTGCCTGGACCTCTGTGCCGCTCCGGGTGGTAAGTCCACCTTACTGGCTTCCTGGCTTGGACAAAGAGGTACTTTAGTCAGCAATGAAATCATCGCCTCCAGAACAGAGATTTTAAAAGAAAATACCATCAAATGGGGATTGGGCAATACCTTGGTCACCAACAATGACCCTACACAATTTGAAGCCTTGGGAGAAGTCTTTGATTTGATTCTGGTCGATGCTCCATGCTCCGGTGAGGGACTCTTTCGCAGAGATCCTCTGGCCCGCAATGAATGGTCGCTCAAACAAGTCGGTGTGAATGTTGAGCGTCAGCAAAATATTTTGACCAATGCCTGGAATTGCCTGAAAGAAGGGGGCTATTTGATATACAGCACCTGTACGTTCAACAAAGAAGAAAACGAAGGTCAAATTGCCTTTCTGAAGGAAAACTTCGGTGCGAAGTTCGTACCGATTGCCATTCAAGACGATTGGAACATCGTTCAGACAGAAGCGCAGGGAAGTTACCGTTTCTTTCCACACTGCACGGCCGGTGAAGGGTTTGCCTTGTGTCTGCTTCGCAAAACCGATTCAAGCAATGACGGTAAAGTAAAATATAAATCAAAGGCCATCTCTCCCGTGCAATGGCACCGCAAGTTCCCCTTGAGTGATTATTTCGATGCCGAAAAAAGCGGAACACAAGCTTACATCGCCAATGAGCAATACATGGCGCTAACCAGACACCAGGCAGAAATTTGTCAAAGCCTGCTGCACTCCCATTACATCAAATATGCTGGCACAGATATCGGCAGTTATAAGCAAAAAGATTTCATTCCTTCGCATGCTTTGTCGCAATCCATCTACCTGAATGCAAAAGCTTTCGAAGAAGTGGAACTGACCTATGAAGAAGCAATCGCCTATTTAAGAAAGGAAAACGTATTGCCTGCCTCTACCTCCGGTAAAGGATTACAGCTTGTCACCTGCCAGCAGGCAAAACTAGGATTCATGAAGTTGATCTCTCCCACTCGTTCTAATAATTATTACCCGAACGAATGGCGCATCAGACAAGCGCCAGTGTTGAATGTACAAATGAAGTTTATCCTTGAATTAAGTGTTTAAGACCATTCAGTCCTATTGTGTGCATCTTTTTCTTTAATGCATGGTTTAAAATTTTATTCTTCCTCGTAATCCATATCACTAGATAGCGATCAGAAAGCACCATTTGGCTATCTTTCATATAATTACCCTTTAATTGCTTGGAATGGGTTGAACTTAGGTTACCTTGTCCCACCTATCCAATTCTTCTCCGCTCAATGTTAGATGTCTTTGTAAAGGCAATCTGAAATTCCTCTGATTTTCTTTGAATGAATCCATGTAAGCCTTACATGGTAGGTTGTCCGCATTGTCTTTTAATACATTTAAATCGACTCATGGGGTTGAATAAAATATGGAGAGAATAAACCAAGAAAGAAAAGCACATGCCGCAGAGTTGCTCATCGCTAATAAAGAACTCGCTTTCCAAAACGAAGAAAAAGAAAAAAGAGCTGCTGAACTGATTGTCGCCAACGCTGAACTCCTTTTTCAAAATGAAGAAAAAGAACAGCGCGCTGCAGAACTTGTCATTGCCAATAAAGAACTCGCTTTCCAAAACGAAGAAAAAGAAAAAAGAGCTGCTGAACTGATTGTTGCTAATACAGAACTGCTCTTTCAAAACGAACAGAAAGAGAAAAGAGCTATAGAACTAGGCATTGCCAACAAAGAGCTTGAGCAATTGACTTACATCGCGTCTCATGATCTGCAGGAACCACTTCGAACGATTTCCAATTATATGCAGGTATTTGAGGAAGATTACCTGGAGCAGTTAGACGACAATGCCGGTAAGTATATCCGCGCGGTTAAAGCTGCAGCAAAAAGAATGAGCATACTCGTTCAGGCGCTTTTAGATTTTTCACGTTTGGGCCGTGATAAAACGTTAACTCTTATTGATTGCAATAAATTGATTACTCATGTGATCGAAGACCTAAACACCCTAATTAAAAAATCAGATGCTCTAATTGAAGTATCGGAAATGCCTACCTTGAATATCTACGAAGTCCAGATTAGCCAACTGTTTCAAAACCTCATTACCAATTCCATCAAATTTCAGAAAAAAGAGACCAAGCCGCTGATTCATATTCGTGCTAAATGGATAAATGATGTCTGGCAATTTTCGGTAAGTGATAATGGGATCGGCATTGAACCTGCTTATTTTCAAAGAATATTTGATATTTTCCAACGCTTACACTCTGAAGAAGAATACCAGGGATATGGTATAGGACTTGCCAATTGCAAAAAAATTGTAGATCTCCATCAAGGAAAAATATGGATCGAATCGACATTAGGAAAAGGAACCACTGTTAATTTTACTATTCCACACTTATCGTTATGAAGCAAACCCCCAAATGCATCATGTTGATTGATGACAACGCTGATGATAATTTTTACCACGAAAGAGTGATAAGAAAAAGTCACACCACGGACAATATTATAGTGATGCACACAGCAATCGACGCATTGGAATACTTAAAGTCGGAAAAAAATAATGATACACACCCTGATCTCATTTTTCTAGACATTAACATGCCGGGAATGAACGGATGGGAATTTTTAGTAGAGTACAATAAGCTAGAAAAACGATTTCAAAGCCGTGCAATTGTAGTTATGCTGACAACTTCTGATAACCCCGATGACAAGAAGAAAGCAAAGAGTTCGGATGTTGCTTCAGAATTTAGAACCAAACCATTAACGCCAGTTATGCTAGAAGAAGTTGTCTCAAAATATTTTAATAGCGGTACATCTTCTCATTCAAAGGCTACCATTTGACGAATGGATCAAGATCACTTTTTCTTCTTCGTCTGCTGTGCTTTATTCAAATCCTGCACGGCACCTTGAGAGTCTCCCATTTTTTCTTTGGCCACTGCTCTATACGTATAAGCAATGGATAAATTGGGATCCAATTCGATAGCTTCCGTATAATCTTGTGCCGCTCCGTAATAATCCTGCAACTGTTTCTTGATCAAACCGCGTGTGATAAAAAAGTCCGGCACGTTGGGATTCAAAGCAATCGCCTTGTTCGCATCCGCCAGTGCTCCGTTAAAATCTTTGAGCTTATCTTTTGTTTTTGCCAAGCCCCAATAGGCATATACATAGTTAGGATCTACTTCCAACGTTTTGTTATAATCTTTCTGAGCCAATGCATATTCTTTCAACATGAATTCAGATTCTCCACGGTCGTAATAGAAACTTGGAATATTGGGACTGATTTCAATGGCCTTGTTATAGTCCTTTTTCGCACCATTATAGTCACCCTGTATGTACTTTACTTCACCTCTGTAATCATAATACTTGGCTACCTTATTGTTGATTGCTATCGCTTGATCATAATCCTTAATGGCTGCGCTGTAATCCTTTGTAAATTGCTCTGCATAGCCACGGCTGAAATAGATGTCAGCATCGTTAGGCTGAAGTTTAATGGCTTTATTATAATCCCTGATAGCGGCAAAATAATCGTTGAGGTGTTGGTAAGTTGTAGCCCTACTCACATAGGCTGCGACATACTTAGGATCCAATTCAATGGCTTTGCTGAAATCGTCTGCCGCTCCATGAAAATTCTTGATTTTCATTTTGATTGTTCCACTCGAAAAAAAAGCTCCGGCTGTCTGACCAACAACAGTATAAAAAGGTAAAGCCAGCAGCGCTGCTATATATAATCCGCGAATCATGTATTTCTATTTATGAAGAGGACAAGTAAGACTCGTCTTTCCCCCAACTTAATGATGTTTAATATCACAAAAAATAAGTAAAGAAACAAATTGAGAGATGAGAGATGTGAATGAGAGATGACAATTCACATTTCTCATTTCACATCTCTCATCTCTATTCTTTTACATTTTCAATAAATTAATTACTTTTACACCATGCCGAAGTGGCGAAATTGGTAGACGCGCACGTTTCAGGTGCGTGAGGAGCAATCTGTGTGGGTTCGAGTCCCACCTTCGGCACCAATACAGTGTGAGTGTGCAGTGTAAGTGTGGAAACCCTCTAGACTCACACTCCAACTCACACTCTTTTTAGCTAGTCTTTACTCTAAAAAAAGAAGGACTTCCCTCCCGGAAAGTCCTCTTCTAGAGAATCTTTAATTCCCTGCACAGTAAACTGCAACAGGTTCAATGGGTATTATCATAACTAGTGATTAGTACTCCTTAAAGCATTCTATTACTACTATAGAAAATCTCGTGCCAATAGCCTGGCTGACTTAGAAAGATCTTTTAAAATTAAAGCAGAGGAAGATATTCTACGTTATGTAGACTTACTGTTTCAGTTTACTTAATGACTGATACTCTAAAATCTTCCGCTGCTACCGAAAAACTTTTTTCTCCCGGAGCAGCAGCAACAACGCCAATTTGAACTTTTACATCAGGCGGGAAGTAAGCCAGTCTTAGCATTTCATATTTCTTATTATCAAACGAATAACGAATTTCTACATAATCTCCTTTTCGCAATAATTTTAACCAGACAGAAGAAGGACTATCCTGACGAGGAACCACCGACCAATCTGAAACCTCTCGGGTTACGACTGCGCTCACATTCTGAACGCCGTCTACATACTCAATACCTGTTTTGATCCAGTTTTTCTCATCTATTCTGATCATCAAACCTGCCTGATGAAACAACTCGTTGTATTGACCGGTGATTTTAACACTCGCTTCAAAATTACCGGAGATCTCCTGGTAATAATAAGGACCGTTGTCACGCTTGAAACCATAATGTGTTACCTGCCAATAATCGGTATGGGAATCAACAGTAAATGTCAGTTTCTCTGCAGGATGCCCTGTCCATTGAGCAGGAGCATTGAACCATTTCAGGGGTTGAAGTTGAGCTATACTCATCTGATGGATGAAGAAAAAGAATAATAAAA
>JAQZBV010000142.1 GCA_029237685.1 Cytophagaceae bacterium
TGCTGAAGCCATTCAGCAAAAGATGAAGGTGAAACAACCGAGGTTTTATAAGGATCATTTGCAGGAAACCAGCAGTTTATCGATGGTCTTCAACAAACCCTTTGATTTTTTATTATTTAATAATTGGATGAATTACCAACTCAACGGTAGGTGCGGTGAGTTGTACCGTTGCAAAGGTGTATTGTACATCGAGCATTTTGAGCAAAAAGTAATTTTTCAGGGCGTGTACGATCAGCACATGATACAGATGGGTAGCCCATGGACAGAAGGAGAAGAGAGAAAATCAACCCTGGTGTTTATCGGCAAAAAATTACAAAAAGAATTTATTGAATCAGGTTTAGAACAGTGTTTAACCGAAGTATAGTATGATCTTATCAGGACAGGAAATTAAAAGACTAATGGGCACCGATTTAGTGATCGAACCTTATGAAGAACGGTTGGTCAACCCCAATAGCTACAACCTTCGTCTGCATCATGAATTACTGGTGTACGATAACCATGTCCTGGACATGAAAACAGAAAACAAAGCTACCTTACTGGAGATTCCGGAGGAAGGCTTGTTGCTGGAAAAAGATAAATTATACCTTGGTCGCACGCTCGAGTATACCGAATCACACAAACATGTTCCTATGCTGGAAGGACGTTCTTCCATCGGGAGACTGGGATTGTTTGTACACGTCACAGCAGGCTTTGGTGACGTAGGGTTCTGCGGTTTCTGGACTTTAGAAATGTTTTGCGTGCAGCCGATCCGTATTTACGCGGGAGTAGAAATCTGCCAGGTTTTTTACCACTCCATTGAAGGAGCATATGACTTATACAAAAGCGGCAAGTACCAGAAAAATAAAGGAGTACAGCCCAGCTTACTCTTTAAAGATTTTGAGAAAAAGCAGTAGAGTCAAATAAATCATGTTGCAAGTCTGTATACCAGCTGTCGTCGTTTAGAAATACTTTGTCCTCCAACTTTGCAATCAAACTTAAGCCGGCTACATTGGCTGTAAACACAGTAGCTTCAGGACTTATATAAGACAGCGGAACGGTCGTTTCTTCGATTGAATTTTCGTAATGCGCTGCCCATTTTAAAATACTTTGTCGCACGACTCCTTCAATGCATCCTGTGCTTAATGCAGGCGTGTAGAGCGCGTCGTTCTGTATCCAGAACAAACAACTGCTGGTGGCTTCGCTAAGGTTTCCTGTTTGATCGGTTAAAATCAATTCATCTGCTTTGCGGTTTGTCTTTTCTAATCCTGCCATGACATAATGCAAGGAACTTAATCGTTTGAAGGAACTGTAAGCAGAAGCGACATTGGTCACTGTATTCGCCAGGTAGGCAAGAGGTTTCACCGCCGGTGCGGAACGGTAGGGTTTAAGTTCGATCAGGTAATGGCTGTCTTTCCCATCGACCGGGCTATATAAGCCTTCACTATCTCTCCAGACTATCCATTTGAATACGGCATCTTTAGGACTTCCGTTTTCTCTCCACAGTTGCTGCAATAGATGGAGCAATCGCAGGTTGGTCCATGCTTTATCCGTATGCAATTGCAACACCTGCATTGCTTTCAGTGCTCTTTCCAGGTGAGCTTCCAAAAAGAAAATACGTCCGTCACGCAGCACGATGGTTTCAAAAAAACCATCGCCGTATAAAAAGCCTCTGTTTCTGAGTAGGCCATCCATAGAGGATTCAGGAGTTATGCGGTCATTGAATAATACGGCCATACTCATTTATTGATAAGAGGTTCTTTCTTTGTTTTCAAACTGATGATTAAAACACCGGCAATAACCACGAGTGTACCACCTATTTGTATCCAGGTCATGCTTTCATGGAGCACCATGTTGGCCAATACGATGGTCGATACGGGACCGATGGTAGAAATAACCGAGCTTCTTTCCGAACCGATCAATTTAATACCTTTTGATAAGAAGTAGGCAGGCATGAAGGTGGAAAATACAGCCATGGCCAAACCATACCAAAGGATGGGATTGTCACGGGATGGAAACGTAGGGCCTTTTACCAGGAGGTAATGTACCGTAATGGTAAGCGTAGCAATGATCATGGAGTAGGACGTAAAGCGTGCTGCTCCAATGCGTGGAATAATGAATCCCGAACCGATGAGGTACAAGGCGTAAGTACATGCACTGGCAAATACCAATGTTCCGCCGGTGATGAGTGTTTCCATGGGTATGCGGATGGATTGCTTCAATTCTTCTGAAAACACAACAAAAATTCCAACGTAAGTAATCAGCAAGGCCAGGTAATCTTTGCGATCCAATGAGGAACGAAAGAATAGGGCAGTTAGAATAACCACAATAGTAGGATAAGAAAACAGAATAATGCGCTCCAGACTAGCTGATATGTAAGACAGTCCTACAAAGTCCATGATACTGGATAAGTAGTATCCCAATATTCCCAAGCCTATAAGCGCAAGGGTTTCTTTTTTGGTCAGTTTTTTTTCATCGCTGTTGTGCGTGGCATTCCAATAGCCCAGCATAAGAAACAGTGGCGCGGCAAATAACATTCGCACAAACAAAAGCGTAACTGGATCTGCGCCTACTTCATACGCTTTCTTGGCAAAGATAGCTTTTATGGAAAAGCCGGCAGCGCTAATAAAAACGTAGAAAGCCCCTTGATGTAAATTGGATAGTTTAGGCACAGCGTATAGAGGTCATAAGGATGATTTGAAGATTATGATTTAAAGGTATAAAGTTTTGTTGCTAATCTATTGGTAGTATTGGGCATGTTCCGCCTTGCATTCTTCCTAGGGTACTTCAACTGAGTAAAGACGGGTCGGGCAGCACTCCGTGCGCAATCTTCGCACTCTCGTGCTCCATTGTGCTTCTATCCCTCATGCAAACATTTAATTAGCGCGCGTTAGGGATTGAGCCATTGTTTGATCCCGCCATTAGCGGGAGAGTGGCGAAAGCCCGACCCGCAGGGGAACGCCCTTTACATACTTATGAATTGACTAATCCCTTTATTCTTACTACTATGTTCATCTTCTTAACCATTGCCAGCCCTATGCTGCATCTTTCCAATCATCAAAATGTTAATTATTTAAAATGATAACATCTCTAAAATTACAATGCCAACATTCATTAATACTTTCTTATCCCAACATATTCCTAGCCTCTTACCCAATTTGTCCGTAAATTAGCGATATTAATGTTGTCAAAAAAAGACGAAGAATTGAAAACGTTAGCCAAAATCGATCGAGTTGCTGTATTAGGCGGAGGAAGTTGGGCCACGGCCATCGTAAAGATCTTAAGTGAAAAAGACATTAAGATTGATTGGTGGCTGAGGGATCAGGAGTCAGTGCAATGCATTAACCAGAAAGGAAGCAACCCGCGTTACCTGAGTCATATCCGTGTGGACCATACAAAAGTAGAAGCTACTACGGATCTTAATGCTTGTTTAATGGACGCACAGGTTGTTGTATTGGCAGTACCCGCAGCTTTTATTACCGGTGCTTTAAGTCCGTTTGATCAGCTTTCCAAAGAACAAGTTTGGATCTCAGCAGTAAAAGGGATGATTCCTGAATATAATTTATTGGTAACGGATTACCTGTCGCAGCACAAGGGGATACCGATGGAGCATCAGGTGGTGTTGGCAGGACCCTGTCACGCCGAAGAAGTGGCGATGGAGAAACGTTCTTACCTGACGATTGCAGGTATGAATCAGGAAGTGAACGAAGCCATTGCTCATTTGTTTGAAAACCGTTTTATCAAAACATCAACACTCACAGATCTATACGGTGTGGAGTATTGTTCTGTGATGAAAAATATAGTGGCTATTGTTTGCGGCTTGGCCCGGGGGTTAAATTATGGTGACAATTTCCAGGCTGTACTCGTAGCTAATGCCATGCAGGAGATCACTCGTTTTTTACAGAGCTTGTATCCCGGAGAACGTGATTTGAATGCTTCCGCTTACCTTGGAGATCTTTTAGTAACCGCTTATTCCCCTTACAGCAGAAACCGTAACCTGGGCAATCTGATAGGTAAAGGTTATTCGCTGAAAGCCGCACAGATGGAGATGAACATGATCGCGGAAGGATATTACGCCGTGAAATGTATTCATGAATTGAATGCTTTGGATGCCAGTGCGACTGTCGATATGCCCATTACAAAAGCCGTATACCACGTGTTGTACGATCGTATTTCTCCGATGGTGGAGCTGAGGATACTTGAAGATTGGATGGTGTAAGGGCTGTGAGCTGAGAACTGAAAACTGAGAACAGAGAACTGAGAACAGAGAACTGAGAACTGAGAACTGAAAACAGAGAACTGAAAACTGAAAACTGAAAACAGAGAACAGAGAACAGAAAATCATTACTCCAGGCTTTTGATTATAGAATATAGCATTTTTGAAACGTCATCTATTTCTTTTAGTAAGTAAGATGCCTGATCTGGATTAATTTCATTTTCAGAAGCAAGAAAATCAATAAGAGCGCCTGATTCATGTGCGGAAGCACGTGCAATGACAAGGAAGTTTCGCTTATCTCTTTTCCCTGTTTTGCCATTACCTTCTGCGATATTAAGCATAATACTTAAGCTCGATCGTCCCAATTGATCTTTAGCGTAAAGTGGAATGGGAGACTTTTTGACTATTTGGTAAATCTGCTTATTCAAAGCAAAAGCTTTCTGGTAAACAACTAGTTTAGTATATAGAAGCATAAAAATAAAAAGTAAAGAATATTTAAATAAAAATCAGTTTTCGGTTCTCGGTTCTCAGTTCTCAGTTTTCAGTTCTCTGTTTTCTGTTTTCAGTTCTCAGTTCTCAGTTCTCACATTCCCCAACTCTACGACAAGCCTTCCCACCGGCAATCCCATGACATTATAAAAATCGCCTTCTATTTTTTCTATGGCTACCAAGCCGATCCATTCCTGGATACCGTAAGCACCGGCCTTATCTAATGGTTTATAATGCTCCACGTAATAAGTGATTTGTTCTTCCGACAATGATCTAAAAAAAACAGATGTTGTTTCAGAGAAAGAGTGGGAGTGAGAAAGGCTGCTGATGCATACTCCGGACACCACTTTGTGCATGCGGCCACTTAAGCGTCTGAGCATGACTTTCGCATCATCAAGATCTACTGGTTTATTGATGACCTGATCGTCGACAATAACCACTGTATCTGCTGTAATCAGTAGTTCTTCTGCTTTAAGATGAGGGAGAAAAGCAATGGCTTTCTTTTTGGCGAGGTATTCAGGAGCCTGATGAGCGGGAAGATCAGCGGGGATGCTTTCGTCCATGTCGTTGGTTCGCACTTCAGGTTGGATGCCCAGCCCCTCAAGCAGGGTTTTCCTGCGAGGGGATTGGGAACCAAGTATTATTTTTTTGCCCGCGAACGGTGCATATTGAGCTTTTATAGGATCTAAAAAATTATTTACCACACACTCTAGCTTTTAGGTTGTCGCTGTCTTTGACACCTAATTCAATGGCTTTGGTGATGTCAGAGCAAGCACCTGTTTTATCTTTTAACTCCGCTTTAGCCTGTGCTCTGTAGTGGTAGGCTTCTGCGTCTTTTGGATTCAATTCAATAGCTTTGTTGAATTCAGGTAATGCGTCTTTCTCGTTCTTTAATTCATGGAAGAACAATCCACGGTTATAAAATACCAAACCGCTATTGGGGAATCTTTTTGCCGCTACATCGTAATCTGCTTTTGCTCCGTCAAAATCAAGGTTGACATATTTGGCATGTGCCTTCTCTAAATAAGCATTGATAAAGCCCGGATCCAATTCGATTGTTTTATCGTAATCAGCTATCGCCGCCGTGTAGTTATGCAATTCTGCATAAGCCATACCTCTGTTGTAATAAGCACTCTTGTCTTTAGGATCCAATTCAATTGTTTTCGTATAATCCGCAACGGCTTCTTTGTATTTCTCTAAGTGACTGTAAGCAAATCCACGGTAGAAAAATGCGTAGTTGTAAGTAGGAAACAATTCGATTGTTTTGTTGAAATCCGCAATAGCGAATTCATAACGACCGAATTCGTTTTTTGCCAAGCCTCTTCCATAATAAGCGTCAAACTGACCAGGTCTCAAGTCCACAGCCTTTGTATAATCCGTGATGGCGGCAGGGTAGTTACTCAACAAGTAGTATTCATGAGCACGGTTAGTATACGCGTCATAGATCGTACTGTCGCATTTGATAGTAGTTGTATAATCGGAAATGGCAGCTTCTCTGTTTCCTAATTTGCTATTTGCCAATCCGCGTTGTAAGTAGAGTTCGCAACGTTTTTCAAAGTGTGTTTGAGCGGTGCTGAAGTCTTCTACCGAACCTTCATAATCACCAATTTCATATTTGGCTAATGCTCTGTAATAATAAGCTTCCCAATTGTTTGGCTCAGCCTGAATCACTTTGTCGAAGCCCAGTACAGCACTTGCAAATTTCTTTTCATCAAAGGCTTTTTTTGCACTGGCGAATTCTGCGGCAACATCTATTTTTTCACCACCGGTAGGGTATTTTTTGTAATCAAATTCAATGTAATCCAGGTTATTGCCTCCGTGCAGGGGATCCAATGCTTTCTTATCGTCTACCACTTTGGTGATTTTGATGAGTACATAAATTTGTTCTCCTCTTACACGAATCACATAGACATCGTTCGCCTTTAACTTTGAGATGCTGCTTTGCCATTGCTTTCCAATGACTAAAGCAGGCAATTCGTCAATCGATTGTTTATCGAAATCAAGCTTGGCGAGTTTCAGGAATTCTGTACCGTTCAATGCTTTGAGTTCTTTTTTCAATGCCGGAAGATCTTTGGCTTCCGTGGTATTGACTAAGTCTTTGCCGGCATCGGCATCTTTGATGGTGAGTGATTTATCTGCTTTTAAATCCCAGGCAGAAGCATTGGGACCTTGCATGTTCCAAATTGTTCCTTTGAAAACTTTTACTTCAGTTTGTGCAAATGAAGCGGTACATAAAAAAGCAGAGAACAAAAAAGTGAGTGTAGAATATCTTAACATCGGGACTTTTTTTTTCCCAATGTTAAGAAATTTAAATTAAGAATGAAAAAAATGGAGATAAACTTATAGCTCCGCTATTTATTAATTGGTGCGACCTGGCACCTCTCCACACGTCTTTTTGATCATTTGTTTAGCATCTGCGTTGCCAAATCTCAACGCTTGTTTTAAAGCATCGCAGGCTTCTGACTGTTTTTGTGTTTCCAGCAGGAGGAGCGCTTTATGGAAATGTGCATCTCCGTCGTTAGGATTCAATTGTATACAGTAGTCAAAATCAATCAATGCTTTTTTATAATCCTTACGCTCAGAGTAGAACATCGCTCTATTATAGTAAGCATGGCTTAATCCGGAGAATTTTACAATGTATTCGTTGAATGATTTTTCCGCCTCGGACCAATTGCCTTTGTAATAAGTTGTCATAGCTACCTGATTATAGGCTTCATCAAAGTTTGGATCCAACTGAATCACTTTGCTGAAATCGGCTAATGCCTTGTCGTAGTCTTTAATGCTCTGATAACATAATCCTCTGTTGAAGTAGGAATGTAAGTCTTTATTATCCAGTTGAATGGCTGTGGAGAAATCCGCTATGGCTTCTTTGTATTGCTCTAAATGCCAATGAGAAGAACCTCTGTAAAAATAACCGTAGTTAAATTGAGGGTACATCTTTACCACCTTGTCAAAATCAGACAAGGCTTCTTTGTTCATCCCAAATTCAGCATAAGCCAATCCTCTTTTATAAAAAACCTCAAACGTATTGTATCCTTGAAGCTTGCGGTCGATGATGGTGGAGAAATCTTGGATCGCACGGGCATATTTACTGGTCAGGTAGTATTCATGTCCTCGAATGATATAAAAATGACCGTTGTAAGGATCATGCACCAGGTATTTTGAAATGGCATCTATCGCTTCTTCATGATGTCCTTGTTGAACGTAACAATCTGCTTTTAAACCGTCTACCTTCCAGCTGTTTTCTTTATCCAGGGTGGCATACAGGTCCCAGCTTTCTATGGCTCCTGTACAATCTCCTAAATTCGCTTTTGCTTGTCCCTGAAGGGCAACTATTTGTGCGTTTTCAGGGTATTGAATCGCCGCACTGTCCAGCTTAATGAGAGCCTGCATATATTCTCCTTTATCCAATAAATGCTGAGCCGCCTGAACTTGAGCGCTATTTTGAGCTAAGCAGGTAGTGGAAACCAAAATCCCTGCTACAATGCCTAGAATCGGGTGCTGGAAAATACGTGCAGTCATATGTTATTATTTAAATATTTAGTAGAAACAATTTAAGGTTAATTTAGATAACCCAATGCATTGTGGTTTATATTTTTAGGCCCTTTTTAGATTTTTATACAAAAACACATGTACGGGTTATTATACCTAAAGTTCTCGATTTTCAATTAAAACAGCAGAATAAGAATTGGATTTATTTGAAAAATTAATGACAGACAGAGGACCGTTGGGTAAACACTCTTCTGTTGCACACGGCTACTTCGCATTTCCTAAATTGGAAGGGGAAATCGCACCTCGTATGAAATTCAGAGGAAAAGAAGTATTGACTTGGAGCTTGAATAACTACATCGGACTCGCTAACCATCCTGAAATCAGAAAAGCGGATGCGGAAGGTGCCACAAAATATGGATTAGGTTATCCTATGGGTTCTCGCATGATGTCTGGGAACTCTACACTAATTGAAGAATTTGAGAGCCAATTGGCTCAGTTTTCAGGAAAAGAAGATGCGATGGTGGTGAACTTCGGTTACCAGGCGATGTCTTCTATGATTGATGCCTTGGTAGATCGTCACGATGTGATCGTGTACGATTCCGAATCACATGCTTGTATAGTAGATGGCGTAAGATTGCATCAGGGAAAACGTTTTGTATTCCCTCACAATGACCTGGCTAATTTGCGCAAGCAATTGGAAAGAGCGACTAAATTGGTTGGCGAATCAGGCGGAGCTATTCTTGTCATTACAGAAGGTGTATTTGGGATGGCCGGCGACATGGGCCGTTTAAAGGAAATTGTAGAATTGAAAAAAGAATTCAGTTTCCGTTTATTGATTGACGATGCACATGGTTTTGGTGCCATGGGCGCTACTGGAGCAGGAGCTGCAGAAGCACAGGGTGTTCAGGCCGATATCGATATCTATTTTTCTACGTTTGCTAAATCAATGGGGAGTATCGGTGGCTTCATCGCTTCCAGTGAAAACGTAATCAATTACCTGCGTTACAATACCCGTTCTCAAATTTATGCGAAAACGCTTCCAATGGCATTTGTTGTTGGAAACATGAAACGTCTGGAATTGCTTCGCACAAGACCTGAATTGAGAGAAAATCTTTGGAAAGTGGTAAATGCCCTTCAGAGTGGGTTGAAGAAAAAAGGATTTAATTTGGGCGTAACAGAATCTCCAGTCACTCCGGTTTTCCTATCCGGTACCGAAGCAGAAGCCGCTCAAATGATCATAGACTTGAGAGAAAATTATGGTATTTTCTGTTCTATAGTTATTTATCCTGTTGTTCCTAAGGATGTTATGATGCTTCGTTTGATCCCAACAGCGGATCACACGTTGGAAGATGTTGAGTTGACAATCAATGCTTTTGCTGCGATTGCAGAAAAATTGAAGGCTGGAGCTTATTCCGGTAGCCTTTCTAATATTTCTGTTTAGGTAAAAAAAATAGCGATTCTGACGATTTTATTTTGTTTTGAGATCGCTATTTTTATATATTTAGTAAATCAACACCAAGTTATTAACGTTTAAAAATTTTTCAAACATGAACAGGTACCAACAACTAAAGGATCTTATTGCTTCATTGGAAGCTGATTTCGTGAAGTTTTATGACAAAGAGAACAGCGCTGCTGGAACTCGTGTTCGTAAAGGAATGCAGGATTTGAAAAATCTTGCTCAGGAAATAAGAGTAGAAGTACAGGATGTTAAAAACACAGACGGTAAATAGTCGTTTGGTTTTATAGCTTTAAAAAAGGCCTGTTGATCCATTCAACAGGCCTTTTGCTTTATACAGCGAGGAGCGAGGAGGTACGAGCTAGGCCAATCAATCCTAGCTCGTACCTCCTCGCTCCTCGCTTTTAGTCATTTTGAGTGCGAATGTTAGAATCCACTTATTTAGCGGGCGTTTGCCGGCATTGCCGGTTGCATGGCTTTTAGGATGCGATTTTTTAAAGATTCAGAAGCTTCTACCAATGGTAAACGTACGGTTGGACGACAGATCTTCATTTGTTCCAAAACAAACTTAATTCCTACAGGATTGCTTTCTTCGTACAATAAAGGATCTAATGCGGAAAATTTTAACAATTCTTCTGTAGCGGTTTTGAAATCCCCTTTTAAGGCGTGATTAATCATGGAACTGAATAATTCAGGGAAAGCATTAGCCAAAACAGAGATAGAACCGCTTCCGCCTGCTGCAATCATTTGCACCGCAACCATATCATCGCCGGACAGCAATAAGAAGTCTTTAGGTGTTACGCGTAGAATATCCAAGGCCAAATTCATATCACTGGACGCTTCTTTGATCCCTATGATATTTGGCACTTGCGCCAAACGCTCAACGGTAGCCAATTGAATGCCCGTACCGCCTGTTCTGCCGGGAACATTGTACAATACCACCGGAACCGGTGATGCTTCTGCAATGGCTTTGTAATGCTGATAAATTCCCTCCTGAGAAGGTTTGTTATAGTATGGCGAAACAGAAAGGATGCTGTTCACACCTTTCAGGTTCATCGTTTTCAATTTATGAATCACATCCGCGGTGTTGTTCCCACCCATTCCAAACATGATGCCTTTGCCTTTCGCTTCTTCACGGGCGATGTCAAGGATCAATTGTTTTTCTTCCGTCGTCGTCGTTGGGGACTCTGCTGTGGTACCATTTACAACAAGGTAATCTACATGGCCTGCTATGCAATGTCTGATAAGGCCTCTGTAGGCATCTGTATCAATCTCCAAATTTTCCTTGAATGGCGTGACTAATGCAACGCCTGTTCCTCTCAATTCCTGTGTAATGCCCATGTGCTTGTTTAATTACCTTTCAGGGCACAAAATTCGGTAATAATACGCTGAAAGAGAAGGATTGTGGAAAATAAATTCAGTTGTCAGTTGTTAGTTGTCAGTTGTTAGTTGCTGCGCTGATGCCTAAGCCGTCTAGCCCCTAAATCCCCTGAAGGGGACTTGTTCAGTCTAGAGCAAGAGTATTTAGCAACAAAACAAATTCTTGCTGTTGCTAAATATTCTATACTGTTATGTTCCCTTCAGGGGATTTAGGGGCTAGACAGGTTGATGATGAATAAACTTTTAAATAAACTAACAACTAACAACTAACAACTAACAACTAACAACTAGTCTATCATTTCCGCAAAAGCTTTTTCATCAATAATCTTAACCCCCAACGACTGCGCTTTCTCCAGCTTGGATGGTCCCATGTTTTCACCGGCTACCAGGTAAGACGTTTTGCCACTCACACCGGAAGCGATCTTGCCGCCGTGTTGTACAATAAGATCTTTCAGCTCTTCACGGTCGTATTGTGTAAATACGCCGGAGACCACAAATGTCAAGCCTTCCAGCTTGTTGGATAAACCGGCTTTTGGGGCGTCTGCTGCTGATCGTTCTAATTGTACGCCTGCTTTACGAAGTCCGGCGATGATGCGCAGGTGATCGGCGTTATCGAAATATTCTTTTACACTGCGTGCAATGCGTCCGCCGATTTCGGGTACCGCTACCAGTTCTTCTTCTTTGGCGGCCATGAGCAAATCAATGGAAGGGTAGGCATCCACCAGCTTCTCCGCGATAGTGGCGCCTACATGTCTTATGCCCAGCGCGAATAAGACATACTTAAAAGGTATTTGTTTAGATTTTTCAATGCCGTCGATGAGATTTTTCACCGATTTATCTGCAAAACGATCCAATTTGATCAGGTCTTCGTAACGCAGGTCGTACAGTTGATCCGGTGTATTGACCATTCCTTTTTGATACAACAAGTCGATGGTTTCCGCACCCAGTCCATCGATGTTCATGGCTTTGCGGTGGATGTAATGTTCCAGTTTTCCTTTTACTTGCGGTGCGCAGCCTTTGTCGTTGGGACAGTAGTAAGCGGCTTCTCCCTCTTGTCTCACCAGCGTGCTGCCGCATTCGGGACAAGCAGCAGGGAAGATGACTTTTTGTGCATGGGGTTTGCGTTTAGCCACTACTACTGCAGTGACTTTTGGTATGATTTCTCCTCCTTTTTCTACCGAGACTTCATCGAGCAAATGCAGATCCAAGCGTTCGATTTCATTGGCATTGTGCAGGCTCGCGCGCTTGACGGTAGTGCCGGCCAGCACTACAGGTTTTAAGTTAGCCACGGGAGTTACCGCCCCGGTCCGTCCCACCTGGTATTCAACAGAGAGCAGAGTAGTCTCCGCTTTCTCCGCCTGGTATTTATAAGAGATGGCCCAACGCGGACTTTTTGCTGTAAAGCCCAGTTCCTGTTGCCAGTCAAATTTATTCACTTTGATCACGATGCCGTCAATGGCAAGCGGCAGCGTGTGTTTGTTTTTCTCCCAATGGTGAATGAAGTCCATGATGTCTTCGATGCGACTGCATTTCCTCCAACTGTCAGACACTTTAAATCCTTTGGAAGTCAGCCATTGCAAGGATTGTTCATGGGTGGTAAAAGGAAGTTTATCTCCCGTCAAAGAATAGAGGTAACAATCCAGTTTTCGTTTGGCTACTACACCGGAGTCTTGCATCTTAATGGTTCCGGAAGCCGCATTGCGAGGGTTGGCCAGCAAGGCCTCTCCATTTTCTTCTCTTTCTTTGTTTATTTCTTCGAAAGAACTCAAAGGTAAAAAGGCTTCTCCTCTGACTTCGATCCATTCAGGAATATCGTTGCCCGTGATGCGCAGTGGAACGGTGCGTATCGTTTTCACGTTGGTCGTGATGTCATCGCCTCTTTCACCATCGCCTCGTGTGGCGGCTTGTACGAGCACTCCATTTTGGTACGTCAGGCTCACGGCGACTCCGTCAAATTTTAATTCGCAGACATAATCGATTTGTTCATGTCCGAGTGTTTTACGCACGCGCTGATCAAATTCCCGGATCTCTTCTTCGGAATAGGTATTGCCCAGGGACAACATCGGAAAACGGTGAACAACGGTAGCAAATTCCTTGGTGATGGTTCCGCCCACACGTTGCGTAGGACTCTCTGCCAGCTTATAGGCAGGGTATTGCTGCTCCAATGCTTCCAGTTCCTTTAATAAAAAATCAAATTCCTGATCGCTGACCGGGGATTGACTTTCCTGATAGTATTGGTAGTTGTAGTGATTGAGCTGTTCCGTTAACGAAACGATTCTGGCTTTGGCTTGTTCTGCGTTCATTGTTCGTAATTCCTGTGGTAAAGTTAAGGAATCGGAGTGTTCATTAAATACACATTCAAGCATATTTCTGCAGAAAATAAAGGCGAATTCCTGCGAAAATCACTGTATTTCTTATCAAATAATTTAATATTTTTTTGGACGGATATTTTTTTGACATAAGTAGTTTTGTTTATGTGTTTTGACTTCCAATACCCTTTTCAAGGTATTATTGACAATTATTTACATCTTGATTTAAAAATCAGATGAACTTCATACATCTTTGTAATCTCTATTAAAAAAGTTTTTAATTTTTAATTTTATGAGAATTCTTTTTTCCTTTTTCATCGTGCTTAGCGGTTATATAAGTTATGCGCAGACTACAAGCACTATTGTATTGGATAGTTTATCGTTTACTATGGCCAATGTACAGGACAGTTACGATACATCACCTTTTCCGGAAGGACATCCACAATACAAGGAACCGCGGGTAGATGTTGTGATTTCTTTTACGATCAGTAATCTGAATAATCTAAAGCAAGTGAATGTAGTATTCGAAAAAGAAAAAGGGAAAAAGAACTTTAAAGTATTTCAATTGCAATACGTGGTGGCGGAAGGTAAATCTTATCTGACTGTAGGTAATCGGTTTTATCCTATAGTCAATGGGAAAGCGGTCATCCGTGAACAGGTCAATGCCGAATTGATGCGGAGAAAAATTTATTTTTCTATATCTGCAATTGACAAACAAAACCTGAACAGCAATACCCTGACAAGAGATTTTAATTAATTAATTCAATTTTTATTGGCTCATTGTATGATGACTTTTTTGAGAAGCATTCTGTTTATTTCAATTCATGGCTTACTGGCCTTATCTGTACATGCGCAGACCGTAACAGTGGAGAATGTAGTAGCTGGACAACCTGATTTTCTGGTAACTAACAATAGTTTTGATGTCCGGAAAAATTTGCTGATGGATGTTGAATATAGCTCTGGTAAGAAAGTATTTGTCTGGCAGGAATTCGATGCAGGTTCGTCCGTCAATAAAAATGTCAAATGCGCGGTATACAATGCGGACATGTCTGTATATGCGGCTCCTTTTATTTTAAATACCACTACAACAGGGGATCAAATGAGTCCAGTCGTAAGGGTTAATCAGCAAGATAATAGTTTTGTAGTGGCATGGGTGAGTTGGATCAATAACTCTAATCCCAGTGATCCTAATAAGTATGACATATATGCTAAGAAGATCAGATTCAATAGTATTACTACGGATGTATTGAATAATGATTTGTTAATTAATACTAATTACACGGCCGGTCGTCAGTATGGTATTTCATTGACCTATGAGTATACCTTTAACGAACTGCTTGTAGGATGGATTGATCAGGATGGTCAGGATAGATTACCTACTATTGTTGCCAGTGATAATGGTAGT
>JAQZBV010000143.1 GCA_029237685.1 Cytophagaceae bacterium
GGAAGAAATGAGAGCGGCGGGAACAAAGCCTATGCACCAATGGGAACAAATCAACCAGGCCTTTACATCAAAATACCAGACTGCGATCAACATAGAAGATCTAAAGATAGCGCTTGAGTTGCTCGCAAAAGAAAAACTGGTTGACACGACTATTCACATCAGCAATACACCGCTTCCTGGATTTTGCTTCTTATCACCTTCTGTGATGCTGGATGCTTATTCTAAGGACAGCAAATTAATGAGACAGCCCGATAATAATAAAATCCTTACAGCTGAAGACGAAGTATTTATGCTGGATCAACAGCAACTTCGAAATCCAAAAGCATTTAAATGGCAATGGGTGACCAAAAAAATCGATACCTTAAATGCCTTTCCTCAGTATCAAATTTCATTACCCGTCTTCTCTGTCGACAAAACTAAGTTTATCATCCGCATTGAAAAGTATACGTCTAGGGATTGTATGACTTCAGGAGTGGCTTATTTATTCATTACAGAAAAACAAAACGTGAAGCATCTTATATTTGATCATGTAGAGGGATGTAAATAACTCTTTTCAGAACAATTTCTTGCGACAATTAACTCATAACAATCGTTCCTCATGGACAGACAACATTTACTCAACACTTTAAAGCTTATCATTCTACCTACCCTTTATGCCTTACTCATACGCTTTGTATTTGGTGAATCGGCTTGGGAAGGATTGTTTGGGATGATGTCAATCTCCTTTCTTTTTGTTACACCATTTGTAGTCGGCGGATTAAGCGTTTACTTTTCTAAAACAGAAGACGTTAAATTATTAGCCTACCGGATTTTTTCTCCTTGGATTCCCATCTTTGCCTTCTTTCTTATTACACTGACCTTTGCCATTGAAGGCTGGCCGTGTTTAATCATCATCCTTCCCATTTACCTGATCGCCGCTTCCATCGGCGGACTCATAGGCGGTTATTATAAACTCAAAAAAAGAGACAATAACCTGTACGTATCGGTTCTGGTACTTTTGCCTTTGCTCATCTCGCCTGTAGAACAATACATCGGTGCGCACTCTACACCCTATAAAGCGTATACCTACATCGACATCAAAGCTCCGGCTGATAAAATCTGGCGCAACGTGACCCGAGTAAGAGAGATTCCCAAAGAGCAGGACAAAGGCTGGCTGACGCAATTGCTGAATTTCCCAAGACCGGTAAAAGCCGAATTGAATTACGAAGGCGTGGGCGCTTCCAGAGAAGCCATCTTTACAAATGGTTTAGTCTTTCACGAAACCGTGACCGAGTACATTGACCAAAAGAAAATGTCTTTTACCATCAAAGCGCTTCCGCATGAAATTCCTTTGACCACCATGGACGAACATTTAGTAGTGGGCGGAAAATATTTTGATGTGCTCAACGGCACCTACGAACTTGAAAAGTTGGATCAAGAGACCTATAGACTGCATTTGTACAGTAACTTTCAATTGAACACCACCTTTAATTTCTATGCCAGCTGGTGGGCCAATAACATCATGAAAGACATTCAAAACAACATCTTGCAAGTTGAAAAACAACGGGCGGAAAATGAGTAATTCATTCTCAAGAACATGGATGAAAATAATATAAAACCAATGATAGTATGAGTTTAGATCTCACCGTTTATTGTCAGGAAATTTCTGAAACTCTCATTCCGAAAATCGTAAAGCGGCTCAACGATTTTGATATGGCAGTAGAGATACATCCAGGATTCAAATTTGATGAACAAGCAGATACAGGCTTCCTACCCTTCAAATTTAGATTCAAAAATCCTAAGCACGTGGATTTAAAGGATAAAGATCTCTTAAGTGGTTTTGAAATCTATTTCAGTAATTTTGATTTAGCAGCAGCCAAGGAAGAGATGAAACCTAAACCTGGTTTTTTCAACATAATATTAGGCAAGAAAAAAGAAGAGGAAGTATTCTTTAGCAGTCCTGAAATTGAGAATAAGTTAAAGCTCTGCAAAAAATCTGTGTCTTTTGTCTGGCATGTCGGCGATACATTTGAATTTCGCTTTGCCTCATTAACAAGCGCTATACTTACCGAAATTACGGATGGAGTCCGTCATTATGCAGCAGATGACATTTGGTACGACAATCATAACATAGTAGAAAACGCTTTTAAAGAATTCGATGAATACGAACGATCATTGACGGATCAGGAAATAGTCATTCACGAGTTTGAAGGATGGTAGTTTAACATCAAAATCATAGCCATGAGCAACACAAGTTCACACGATGAGCGCATCGCCACCCTGACCTTCGCTTCCGTATACCCGCATTACGTAACCAAAGTAGAGAAGAAAGGAAGAACAAAAGAAGAACTGCATCAGGTCATCCAATGGCTTACGGGCTATGATGAAAAGAAACTTCAAAAAATCGTCGCAGAAAAAGTGACCTTTGAAACCTTCTTCCGCGATGCTACGCTACATCCTAATGCCCGGCTCATCACCGGCGTCATCTGTGGTTACCGGGTAGAAGAAATTAAAAATCCGCTCACGCAACAAGTGCGTTATTTAGACAAGTTGGTGGATGAATTGGCGAAAGGCCGTAAGATGGAGAAGATCTTAAGAGTGGCTTAATAAATAAAACGAAATTAACCTTAAAAAATCAAACATAAAACAAAATGAAAAAACTACTTACCGTATCCTTCCTATTCATCACCCTCCTTTCTTACGGCCAATCGTTTGAAGGTACCATCACTTACGTTGTTGATGTTACCGTATCAAAACAAATGATCGATATGGGAGTTACCAAAGAATCACTTCTCACCAGGATGAGAGCAGAAGGCAGCTGGGCCGATACGATACAATCGTCTTATAAAGGAGGCAATTATTATAACCTCTTACTGCGGAAGGAAAAGCAATGGTCGATTTATAGAGCCGATAAAAATAAAATGTATACCATGCAGGACGGTGAAGATTCGGATATATGTATTGTAACCGATGCTTCCATAGACCTGGAACATACTATGACCGGTAAGATGCGTACCGTTGAATTATTGGACAGCACCGCCACTGTCAATGGCATTGTTTGCAAAATTGTGCGGGTGAAATGGAATACAGGAAACACAGATTATTACTATGATCCTTCTCAGCTTCCAATGGATCCTTCCTTATATACTCCTCATGTAGCCGAAGGATGGGGAGATTATTTAAAGTTATCTAAAGCTTTACCCCTAAAAATTACGAAAGGTGTAAGCGGCATCATGACTGTTACCCTGACCATGGTTTCTGCGGAGAAGAAGCCCATTGATGATAAGCTGTTTTTAATTCCTGTTCTTGTAAAAGACAAAGACCTCAACATCATCAAAATGAAAAACTCGGAGATGATGCGGATAAAAAAATAAGGCATTAAACGATCAGCGATGTACAGACGACTCTTTGCTTCCTTACTTTTATCCTTTGTCTACGTTCCTCTTTTCGCACAAGCTTCAGCAAATGAAAAAGCAGAGAAATTATCGAAGCAACATCTAACCTATTATTGGATCGGGAGATATTGTCCGAAATTTTCAAATACGGAATTCGCTTACGGATTTAATATCAAATGTGTCGGTTGTATACTCACCAAGTCGATCGAGAGAAACAATAGAAAAGTGGAGCGTAAAATAAACAGAGTTTACGGGAGAGATTGGTTTGACAAAAACAGAAGTTATTTCTTAGACAACAATTGAAACGATATGACAAAATTCTTTACGCTATTTTTACTTCTTGTCAGCATTACCAGCATTCGCACAGCGGATGCTGCCGTATCCAAAGATCCAACGGAGAAAAAAAAGATTCTATTCATTTGCACCAGTTCGCCTACTTTCAACGCGACACCCAACGGAACATTTCTATCAGAGCTCGCTGTGCCCTTTATTCTCTTTCATGAATTAGGTTATGAAATTGATATTGTTTCACCGCAAGGAGGAGCTATTCCTATTTATTACAAGTTCGACACCACCGAGATTCTATGGAGAGCACTGAAATCTTCCTATTACCAAAACAAAATCACTCACAGTCTCAAGCCTCAACAAGTCAAACCGAAAAACTATACCGCCGTTATTCTTCCCGGCGGTTACGGACAATTTGTGGATGTACATTCCAATGCTGCACTGAATAACATCATCCGGGATATTTATGCGAACAATGGATTCATCGGTACATTGGGACACGGCGCTTCTTCACTGGTGCATGTAAAAGACCAACAGGGCCAATGGCTGGTCAAAGGAAAAACATTGACCTGCTTCCCTACCTGGTTTGAAAAAGAGATCATGTCAGAAGCCAATCACGGCGAACTGCTTCCCTTTGACATGGAAGTGGAGCTGCAAAAAAAAGGCGCTGATCTGAAACAAGTGCAAAAAAACGGGGCCAACAAAGACGTTGTAGATGCTCCTCATCGACTAGTCACTACCGCTTTTAGCGATGGCGGTGAATTTGTAGTGACCAGCTTACACCAACTTATTATTAAGCAATGAATACCGATTTCTCAGATGTCATGAAAAACAAGAGCGATAAAAAGCTGATTGAAATCATCAGCCTTTATCGTCATGAGTACTTGGGCGAAGCGATTCAAGCCGCGGAAGAAGAAATAGAGCGAAGGCATTTAGACGTTGAACACATCCAGAGAGAGCTTCTTATTCCTCATAAAATCGATGATCAACCCTTTAATAAAAAGTACCTTTTCATTGGTTCGATTTTACTTTTCCCTATTTCCCTTTTTATATTTTCCCTGTTTAAAGAAGAGATTGGAGGTGTCTTTTTGCTTCCCCTTCTATTGATTAGCTTTTTGCCTTGCGGAGCACTGGTAATTATATTAGCCAGAAAAGAAGCTAAAAAAAATCCGGAAGATAGCAGAAGCATCAATGCCTTAGTGTCTCAAACACAAATTATATTTGGTATCATCATGACAGTATTTGGTATCATCTGCACAATAGTATTGATCCGACTACTGTTTTTTATTTTCTAATTATTTATTGTTGTAAACTATAACTACCCATCATTATGAGCTACACCGTTGCCATGATTCTTTTCGATGATGTGACGATACTGGACTTCATCGGTCCTTATGAAGTATTTAATAAAGTGAGCGATTGGGAAATTAAAACCTGTGGCCTTCAGGCCGGCATTGTCCGTTGTGAAGGCGGTCTGCAGGTAAAAGCGGAGTATGAACTGGACGCTGTACTCGAGGCGGATATCCTTTTTATACCCGGAGGTACAGGAGTCAATGCCTTGATTCAAAACCCTGCTTTCTTAAAGGAAATCACAAGGCTAGGACTGCAAGCCAAATACATTACCTCTGTGTGTACAGGTTCTCTTGTGCTCGCAGCAGCAGGTCTGCTGGACGGTTATACCGCTACCACACACTGGCAATCTTTACACTTCTTAGAAAAGCTCGGAGCTATAGTTTCAGAAGAGCGTGTGGTGCGAGACGATAACCGAATTACCGGCGGTGGTATTACAGCCGGTATAGATTTTGGATTGCAATTGGTCGCCCGCCTGGAAAGTCCGCAAAGAGCAAAAGAAATTGAGCTCTTCCTGGAATACAATCCTCAACCTCCTTACGGCGTAGGGCATCCTTCCATCGCTCCGGAAGAACTTGTTTTTGCCTTGAAAGAAAAATCAAAAGATGCGATGGCAAGAAGAGAAAAGATTATTGATGCTTTTTTAGAATCAAAATAATTTGATAATTAGGAGTTACTAAAAGCGAATAGCGGATGAAACCACTCGAACAACTGAAGGCTCTTTTAAACAAAAAATACGAAAGCGAAGACGGCGATGAATTTACAGTTGAACTATTACACGGATTAAGCGATAGTGAAATTGAAGCATTCAAAAAAACACTTCCCAGCCAACACCTGCCTGCTGACATCGAAGAACTGTTGCGCTTCAGCAAAGGGTTTGAGTTTTCATATTTTGACACCATACAATTTACCAGCTATGGAGAATTCGGCTTTGAAAAATTATTTCCTCAGTCGATCCAATTAGCCGGAGACGGACTAGGTAATTTCTGGGTGCTGGACATTGATAATACCGGTCATTGGGGACCGGTGTATTATGTATGCCATGATCCTGCAGTAGTAGTAAAAAACTCAGAGAACCTAAGTGAATTCCTTCAACAGCTGGATCAATACGCCAGTGGAGAAAATCCCTCAAACCTGATCAGCATAGATGAACAACTTGTATTTGACATCTGGGAAGATCCAAATGGTATCATGGAACAATACAAAAAAACTCCCGACTTCTCCGAAGAGTTCATGAAGCAATTACCGGAGTTGATGATGATCGCAGACATGACCAGCGCAAAAAATAAAACAGGATTTGCCTGGGGAAAATACGGAGCCAACAATAAAATATTACGCTACGATGACAAGCCCATCTGGGTGCTCGAAAAAAAGAGAAAGAGAGGATTCTTAGAAAGATTGTTTGGAGGCAGCTAAGAAAAAAGAGCGCGGAGAAACAGAACGATTGTACGCATTAAAGCATAATTCTTGCAAAGAAATAATAGATAAACCTATCAATTAGCTTATGACACCCTCCAACACTCTTCAAAACATTTCCAGAATTGTCCTGGGATTGATGTTATGTTTCGCCGGTACAGGCCATCTGACCTGGGCGAGAGCAGAGTTCGTCGCGCAAGTGCCGCAGTGGCTGACCTTAAGCGCTGACCTTGTGGTGGTGCTATCCGGTATCGTGGAAGTTTTACTTGGGATGGGACTTATTGCATGGACAGGTAAGCGCATCCTCTTCGGCTGGCTTACTGCCTTGTTCTTTGTATTGATCTTTCCGGGAAACATTGCACAGTATATTAATCATACCGATGCCTTCGGATTAGACAACGATACGAAGCGGTTGGTGAGGTTATTTTTCCAACCTGTATTGATCGTTTGGGCACTTTGGGCCACAGGCGCCTGGCAGTCCTGGTATAAGAAGCAAAAGGCCAACAGCTGATAAAGCAAACCCAATAAGCTTGTGCTGTATCATGAACTTATCGGATCATTCTTCTTCCACTTTTTTCACAATCCGTCCACAAAAATGATGTGTCGCCCGAATGCTTTCCACGCGTTCGGTATTGAATGTTGTTTCAGCTAAAGCCTTCAGCCAATCTTCGATCATCAGATGAAATCCCTTTTTCAGTAAAGCACTTTCCCAACTGCCTGCCTGCAGTACTTCATGGACATCCTTATAAAAATGAGTACAGCTTGTAAAGTCATTCACTTGCCAGGTATGCCCTTCTGTATAATAATCAATAAGCTCCTGTGTAGCGCCGCTCAGCCTGTTCATGCTTCCTTGCACAAAGGTGTCTTTTTGCTGCCACTGCACCTGCAGCGCCTGAAGCAGATTATCCTTTTTAAGACACCGCACCTGAAACTGATGCACCGGGCCTTTCGCTAAAAAAAGCAAACTGTCCACTACATGGATAAAATCATCGAACACAAATACACGCGGATCTCCGGGCAGGTTGACGCGGTTCTTTTGCCAGGTGATTTGTGTAGGATGTTCTTCTTTACTGAGCCGTTGAATGAAAGGAGCAAAGCGCCTGTTGAATCCCACATACAATACGGTTTGATTGGCCATCGAAAGATCCAGTAATTCATCGCACTCTTCGATGGTATAACTTAAAGGCTTATCAACGAAAACAGGAATTTTAGCCGATAAGAATTTCTTAATGATGCTGTAATGACTGTCGGTTGCGCTGTGTACCATCACCGCATCCGGCTTGGTTTGTATGAGTGCATCCAGATCCGTGTAGATTTCCTGAATTCGGTACTGAGCAGCCAAGCGGTTCAGCATGTCCTGATTTCTCGTACACAACACCGGTTCGATGAGCAAATGATTGGCAACAATCGGCAGGTATGCTTTTTGAGCAATGTCTCCCAAACCCACCAGCGCTATTCTCTTTTTAATGACTTCATCCATAATCATCTAATTTATTATATAAAAACAGGATAGCCTAATCCTTGTTCTCCAAAATTCCTTTGAAAATACAGTAAACCTCTACCATATTTTGATTAACTTTTGACATCTCTATATCTATATTATGAAAACAAAACTATTTCTTCTGTTTGTATCGCTAGTCCTCACTCTTTCCTGTTCAGAAAAAGAAAACGCAACAGTGGAAGATGATCTACAAGCCATCGACAGCGTAGCAACTGTCCCGCAAAAATTCCCTGAAGTCAAACCTATTGAAAGCCTGCCTAACACTGAATTTGTTCTCGCTTTAGAGCAGCCCTTCAATGCTTATAAAAATGATGATGAATTCATCGTACGACTTACACCGAAAGACACCTCCCAAGAAATAATCCTAGTCAAAGGAGATCGAAACTCGAAGAACTTCAA
>JAQZBV010000018.1 GCA_029237685.1 Cytophagaceae bacterium
GCTCAATGTTGCTAATAATAGACGATTGAGAATCCTAGGATCTTATGGAGTTTGAGCGCGAGTACAGAGTAGCAATCATTCGTTACTCCATACTCGAACCTCAGTACTGCACCTGTGGCTCCGGCAGGAATCGAACCTGCATCTAGAGTTTAGGAAACTCCTATTCTATCCATTGAACTACGATGCCATTGAAAGCACGAAAATAACGATTATTTAGCCTTAATACAAGTAGTTAGGGTACATAGCTTTGTATTTCTCCTTCACTATGGAAGTGATCGTTTCTCTAAAATGGGCAATGTTTGTATGGTCTTTGGCGGAGATAAATAAAACAGCTTTTGCTCCGCCACTGTGGTTCTTTTTGAAGTTCTCCCAAAAAGTAGTCTCATCAAATGGCTGCTCTGCATCTTCGGGATATTGATAGGCATCGATTTTATTGAACACCAGTAAAACCGGTTTATCACCGGCTCCTATCTCAGCCAATGTTTTATTCACTACATGAATATGATCTTCATAAGCGGGATTAGATACATCCACGATATGGATCAACAGATCGGCTTCCCTTACTTCATCTAGTGTAGACTTGAAACTCTCTACCAGACTGTGAGGTAATTTTCTAATGAATCCAACCGTATCAGAAAGGAGGAAGGGGATGTTGTCCAATACCATTTTCCGAACGGTAGAGTCTAGGGTCGCAAACAGCTTGTTCTCGGCCAATACATCTGCTTTGGACAGCAAGTTCATGACCGTCGATTTCCCTGCATTGGTATAACCAACCAATGAAATACGGATGGATTCAGCGCGCGCTTTTCGCTGGGTTTGAGCTTGCTTATCGATTTTTAACAATTGCTCCTTTAGCAAAGTAATGCGCGCTTTGATGTTTCGGCGATCGGTTTCTATTTCTTTTTCACCTGATCCACCCCTTGTGCCGGTGGCTCCGCGCTGACGTTCCAAGTGGGTCCACATGTTGGTGAGTCGGGGTAGTAAGTATTCGTACCTCGCCAGTTCTACCTGTGTTTTGGCTTGTGCCGTTTTGGCGCGCAATAGGAAAATAGTAAGTATAAGTAAGCTTCTATCGTAGACTGTTTTCTTCAACTCATTTTCTATGTTCCGCATTTGAGAAGGCGAGAGGTCGTCGTCAAATATGACCGTTTCTGCTGGATGTTCTTCCAGAAAAAGACGAATCTCCTCGAGTTTACCTTTGCCTACAAACGTTCTGGAATCAGGCCTTTGAATCTTTTGGGTGAAAGTCTTAATCGTAGCATAGCCTGCAGTTTCTGCAAGAAACGCCAGTTCATCCAATTCATCTTTCATTCTCCATTCCGGCGTTTGATTGCCGTATACAGAGATTAAGATGGCTTTATCTTTATAAAATGTACTGTCTTTTTTTTCTGTCATTTGGATCTTAACCCTTCTGTATATGTTGCTACTGCTTCTATTTCCTGCTCACTTAATATCCCCTCGTAAGGCTGCATCAACCCTTTGCCTTGTGAAATCATGGCAACAGTTTGTTGGTGATTAAGTGTACTTGCCTGGAGGTCTTTCGCTCCGCCAACACCCAGCTTCCCATCTTGGCCATGGCAGGCAGCGCATACCTGGGTAAATATAACCTCTCCGTTTTTAAGAGCAACTTCATCGTTTTGATTCAAAATAGCGTTGGCTGGACTTGTAGTGTCAGGAGCTGCGGTGATGGTGTCGATGGCAGCCACTTCTGGTTGGATGACTAGTTTTGTTTTTTGAAAAGTCAGGCTGTTGGTCTCTGCAACACCGAAGTTGTAGACAAAAATAGCCATAGTGAGTAAGCCTAGTATTTTGTTTTCCTTTTTCATACTGATGATGCCCAGAGGAATAGCTACCAGTGTGAGTATTAACTTGCCAATGAGATAGCTTTCAAATGATTGTAAGGCATACAACAAATAGCCACCGGTAAGCAAAATGAGGCTTCCCAGGATCATATCCACCACTTTTGTCTTTTGACGAAAAATAGCAAGAGTATCTTTTTTGTTGGCGAACAAAAGAATTAGTTTATAACCGAAGAAGAGCATGAAAAGAACGACTACGGTAATGTGCAAGTGAAGAAAGCCTTTGGCCATGGGTGCAATTAAATTTTGAGTGGTCTTAGTATAAAGCAAACTTAGTGTATTTTTTTTACTTTTTCACTTTGGGAAGAGCCAAAGTGAAGGGTTCACAACTGCTTCCAAACCCATGTAAAAGTGGTAGATATATAGCTTATTTGTGAACCGAAATCATAAATAATCCTTATATTTGGCTGTAATCGGTTAAGATGGAAATTAAGGAATTAGGTATTCAAGGGGTATTTGAAATCACCCCGAAGGTTTTTAACGACTCAAGGGGATTCTTTTTTGAAGCATTCAATGAAAGTTCATTTCGTTCTGCGGGAATACCGCATCAGTTTGTACAGGATAATCAGTCCTTTTCAGCCAAGGGAGTATTGAGGGGTTTGCATTTTCAAAAGGCTCCTTTCGCTCAGGGGAAACTGGTAAGGGTACTGAGTGGTAGTATCATTGATGTAGTGGTGGACTTGCGGAAAGATTCTGATTCGTTCGGAAAGCACTTACTAATTCCTCTCGATTCGGATAAACAGAACATGGTGTATGTCCCGGTAGGTTTTGCCCATGGGTTCATAACACTTACGGAAAGCATGGTGATGTATAAATGTACCAGCGGTTACAACAAAGAATCGGATGGCGGCATTCGTTGGAATGATCCGGCTTTGGGGATAAATTGGGGAACAGCCAATCCTATACTTTCAGAAAAGGATTCAGCCTTGCCCTACCTGAAAGAGATAGTTGATGATTTAGCATTTTAAAAAAAGAGATGAGATTCACGAGACCACTTTTTTTCTTAGCAGTTGTTTTACAAATGGCGATGTTTCTTTCTGGATGTATAAGAAATGAATACAGGCTTTTTAAAACGGATCAAAGTTATAGGAATGATTCTATACAGACTTTACTCAAAGAAAATAATCCTACGTTTACGATTAGGGAAAATGATATCATCGAGCTTAATGTATACAGCAGCAAAGGGGAACGCATCATTGATCCGGATAATGAATATTTAATAGCTTCTCAAAACAGTGTATCTCCACTTACAAAACCAGAGCAATATTTAGTGCAGAAAGACGGTACGGTTTTTTTACCGATGATTGGAAGAATTAAATTGAATGGGTTTTCACTACGTACAGCGGATAGTGTGTTGTCCTCTCGTTACGATGCCTTTTACAAGGATTCTTATGTAAAAACTCAAATCATCAATAAGCGAATCATAGTCATTGGGCCAACCGGGGCTAAGGTGATCAAACTGGAAAACGAAGAGGTAAACCTGGTTGAAGCAATGGCATTATACGGCGGATTAACTGTGGAAATGCATACAGATCGCATACGCCTGATTCGAGGTAACCCTTCTAATCCCGATGTACAGCTTATTAATCTCTCCACGATTGAGGGTATGAGATCCGCACAGCATAAACTTTTGCCGGGTGATATCATTTACATTGAGCCTATCAAACGTGTGTTCCGTGAGACGATGACGGATATTCTCCCTTCTATCAGTTTAGCCGTTAGCTTACTTACATTATTGGTATTGATCAATCGATAATAACATGAGTGATTTTCAGAATCATCTTAATTCTCAAAACATACTTAATCAACAGGGATCATCAGACGTCTTTACGCAAGAGTTTGATTTGACCAGATTGATTGTTGTCTTTCGTAAGAATTTGTTATGGATATTTATTATCCTGCTGTGTTCTGTTTTGGGCGCATATTTTTTCATTCGTTACACTAAGCCATTATACGAATCAAAGTCTCAACTTAAGCTGGATTTGAATAGTGAAGCCTCTGCGGTTGGCCTTCAAAAAATGGATCCTACAATGGAAGAGTATTCCGGAGCGTCTAAAATAGCAGGTGAAGTAGAGTTTATCAAATCACCACTCGTGCTCAACGAAATTAATTCCAGAGCAGGTTTGGGAATAGGGTATTTTGCTTTAGGTGATATTTTATTTGAAGAACGCTTTGAGAGCACTCCAATTATACTTGAATATACGGTCATCGATCCTGCTCTATTGGACCAGAGAATAAATATTTCCGTTGAATCACCTAACGATTATAAATACTCTTACCTCTGGAAGGAAGAAACAATAGAAGGCAATGCCAAATTTGGCAATATGATTACTACGGAAGGACTAGTGTTTAAAATTAACAAAACCCCTTTTTTAGAAGGAGAGAAAATCGCAAAAGATTTTTTCTGTATTGTATACAGCTCAGGCTTTTTATCTTCCTACATTTCACAGAATCTTTCGGTAGAAATAGATAATGTAGAAGCTAAAATTATCTCCGTGAGCTTCAAGGATTATAATAAAAATAAGGCAGCTTATATTGTGAACCTTATTGATTCTGTATACTTAGAAAAAACAGTAGAACTTAAGACTTCCAAGCATGAGAAGACGCTCAACTTTTTAAAGATGTCTTTGAGTAAGACCGAATCCAATTTATTGGAAGCGGAACAAGATCTGGAGAACTTTTTAAAGGTCAACAAAGGCGGAGAACTCAAAACGCTATATGATAGAGTATATACAAAAATTGATGAGTTAGAAAGGGAAAAGACGGCTTTGATGCGTCAGTTGTATGTATTTAAAGATTTAGAAGAATCAATAGAAAAAGAACACGAACTAGAATCATTTTTTCCTGCTTTGGTTGGCATTCAGGATCCTCAACTGATCAAATCATTAGAGGAGTATAATGTTTTGAGAATGGACATGCTGCGCATAAAAGGTTCGCAAAGCGCTAATACATTTGTATTTCGACGCAAACAAAACATGCTGAACAACTCAAAGCTTTCAGTTTTGAATCAATTGAGTCAGAATAGACATGTATTGCAAAAGGAAATTTTCAACATCAATACCGGTATATTTAAACTGGAGAGTCAAATTGTGGACTTGCCTTCTAAGGAAACAGAGCTTGCGAGATTGAAGAGACACTATGATATTTATGAGAAGTTTTATCTGCTTTTGTTAGAAAAAGAAACGGAGTTTGAAATTGCAAGAGCTGGAGCCATTCCAAATTTTGTTATTCTTTCTCAGGCTTCCTTATCATCTGTTCCAGTATTTCCTCAATCGCAAATGGCGTATGGTTTTGCCACAGGTTTTGGAATACTCATTAGTCTTATTCTCGTTTTAATAAGTTACTTGTTGGATTCTTCTTTGAGTTCTTTGAAGGAAATAGAATCAGGACTTACTCTACCCGTGCTTGGTGGTATTCCTGAATACAAAAAGGAGAAGATGGTAGTTTCGAAATTAGTGGTAGACGCTAATCCGAAATCTCAAATCAGTGAAGCTCTTCGCTCTATTCGTACAAGTCTGGACTTTATGTCCACTAACAAAGGGAAACAAAAAACAATTTCCATTACTTCAACCATCAGTGGTGAAGGTAAAACATTTGTTGCGGTTAACCTTGCCGGTATTCTTTCTCAGTCAGGATTAAAAGTGGTATTGTTGGATTTGGATATGCGTAAACCAAAGGTGCATTTATCTTTCGGAGTCAGCAACGACAAAGGGATGAGTACCTTGTTGATTGGTAAACACGAAATCAGTGAGTGTATCAAGAATACCAGCATGCCTAATTTGCATTTCATTCCTTCTGGTCCAACGCCTCCGAATCCATCAGAGCTTATTATGCGTGATGAGTTCAAACAACTTCTGGATAAACTTCATGAAACATATGATATCGTTTTCATAGACTCTCCTCCAGTTGGTCTGGTCACAGATGGCATTTTGATCATGAAGCATGTTGACATCGCATTGTATGTGCTCCGAATTAATTACTCGAAGAGATCATTTAAATCAAATCTTAATAAGCTTTTCCAAACTGCCAATTTCAAACAAATGGGTGTTATTGTGAATGCCGTACAAAATGTTCATACGTATGGCTATGGTTACGGCTATGGTTACGGCTATTATGAAAATGGCAAGAAAGATAGTGTGGGCATGACTTTCATAGATTGGTTGAAAAAGCGAGTATGGTTCTGGCCATTGCGAAAATAGTAAGAAAGAAAGTTGTACAACTTTTATGGAGTGGTTGAAAAAGCGATTGAAATTAAATGATAAAGATATTCTCTGATCTGTTTAAGAAGAAGGAAGAAGAAGTCGCTGTACAAGGCTTAAAGGTCGACATGCATTCTCACTTGCTTCCTGGTATTGATGACGGAGTAGAAGACCTTGACCAATCCTTGCAAACAATTAAGGATTTGATGGCTTTAGGTTATGAAACATTAATCACTACACCCCATGTCATGGGTGGAGTATATAATAATGATGCCGCATTGATTCTAAAAAAAAGAGATGAAGTACGCGCTTATGTTGCAGAACATGGCCTTAACATAAAGCTAGAAGCTTCCGCGGAATATTTTTTAGATGAAGTTTTCATGGACATGCTGAAAAATGATAAAAGCAAATTGCTACCCTTCGGCAAGAATTATATATTGATTGAAACTTCCTTCATGTATGCTTCTCCTTATTTGGACGAAGCCATTTTTTTACTTCAGGCATCGGGCTTCAAGCCTATATTGGCGCATCCTGAACGTTATATTTATTTGCACGAGGATTGGGATCGCTACTGCGAATTGCACGACAAAGGATTATTGTTTCAGTTGAATTTGTCTTCTTTCACTGGGTATTATTCACCCATGGTAAGGAAAGTAGCACGTAAATTAATCGATGCGGGAAGAATAAATTTTATCGGCACCGATTGTCATGGTGCACGGCATATTCCGGTTTTACAAAAAGCCACCCAGGATGAGTACTATAAGAAAGCGATGTCGCTGCCTTTATTAAACAGTACACTGATCACATGATTTTAATTACGGGATGCAACGGATCCTTGGGAAGTCAATTGGCTACCCACCTTATCCAGGAAGGGCATAAGGTAAAGGGGTATATTAGACCCGGAGCGGACTTGAGTTTGATTGCTCCCGCCATCAAAGAAGAGATCGAGTGGTGTTCCGGTAGTTTGTTTGATACTTATGCATTGGGTGATGCATTAGAAGGTGTTGAGAAAGTCATACACGCGGCGGCTGTCGTTTCTTTTGCTCCCTCCAGAAGAAAGGAAATGTTCAGAACGAATGTGGAAGGCACAGCAGCTCTGGTAAATGAATCCTTGATATCCGGCGTAAAGCAATTTGTTCATATCAGTTCTATCGCTGCGTTAGGCAGACCAACCAATAAGTCTTTGATTGATGAAAGCGATTTATGGGTGGACTCGGATAAAAACACCAATTATGCCAAATCCAAATACCTTGCTGAATTGGAAGTGTACAGAGGTTTTGAAGAAGGGTTGAATGGTTTTGTATTGAATCCTTCTGTGATCTTAAGTCCCGGAGACATAGAGAAAAGCAGCACGAAACTGTTTGGCTATGTGCTCAAAGGAGGAGAATATTATACCACAGGAGACCTTAACTACATAGATGTCAGGGATATTTGTTCGATCATGACGCAATTGATGAAACTACAGGTCAACGGAGAACGATTTGTTCTCAATGGAGGTAAAGTCAGCTATAAATACTGTTTTGACCGGGTGGCGCAAGAGTTTGGCAAAAAACCGCCTTCTAAATTGGCCAGTACATGGATGAAAGAACTTATCTGGAGGATGGAATACCTGCGTTCTATGATCACAGGTTCAGAACCATTGATTACAAAGGAAACAGCACGTTTGGCAGGGAATAATCACCAATATGATAATCAGAAGATAAGGACGCTATTGTCCTACGATTTCCACTCCCTGAACGATTCCGTAAGCTGGGTTTGCGAGGAGCTGAGAAAGCAACCAGCTGTTCATAACTTGTTATAAAAGCTATATCAAGCAAATGCTTATTTTTAGTAGCTTTAAATAAACCAATTCACGCAGCTATTCGTTTTACCAGGTATGGGGAAAAGAAACAGAACGTCTCAGGAAGATTTGAAAGCTGTTAAGAGTTTTGAAGAAAGTCTTCAGAAGGGTGAACCGCTTTTTTTGGATGTTTCCATTTACGAAATCATCGTACATTTTTATTTGGAACATGCTAAAATCAACAAAGCATTGAAAGCTGCTACAATAGGCTTTGAACAACATCCCTTTTCTTCGGAAATGATGGTGTTGAAAGCCACTGCGCTGTTGAGCAAAGGATATTACGACAAGGCCGAAGAGTTGATCGACAAAGTAGAACTGTACCAGCCCAATGATCTGGAAACCATTCTGCTGCGTGTTCAATACTTAAGTTTACAGGAGCAATACGAGGAAGCACAACAATACATCAGTGACAAACTGCTACTGGCAGATGCAGAGGACCAAGCCGATTTATTTGTGGCATTGGCTGGTATTCTTCAGGATTGGGGCAAGTTTGATGAGGCGATCTCTTATTACCAACAAGCGCTGGCTATTGATTCTACCATCGAAGAAGCGATCTATGATTTGTCGTATTGCTTAGAAATTCTGGACCGTCAGGAAGAAGCTATTGAACTGTTTAAGACAATCATAGATAAAGACCCTTATTCTTGTGATGCCTGGTTTTGCTTAGGTATGGCTTACCTCAAAATCGAAGACAACAGCAAAGCAAGAGATGCCTACGAATTTGCCATCGCCATCAACGATAACTTTGCACCGGCTCATTTTAATCTGGGTGAATTGTGTGTCTTCGAAGAGCAATATGAACAGGCACTGGAGCATTTTAATAAAACCCTAAGCCTGGAAGGACCCGGTCCGGATATTTATTACAGTATTGCCTTTTGCATGGAGCGCCTGGCTAAATATGGCAAAGCCATAGAGTTTTACCGCAAAGCCTCTAAAATCAATGTGTTTTACGATGAAGCTTATTACGGCATAGGACGTTGTCTTGAGGCACAGGACAAGCCCTATGAAGCCATTCATTTCTATGGTAAAGCCATTAAACTGGATCATTACAATCCTTCTTATTGGCTGGCAAAGGCAGATGCGGAATACCGCACCGGCAATGTTACATCCAGTATTGAGGCTTATCAGGAAGCCTGTGTGTTGGACCCTACAAACCCGGAAATCTGGAAAAACTGGAGTTTCGTGCATTATGAGATGGGAAATTTTGCTGAGGCCTATGACCTTGTTATGGCAGGAATAGAGGAGCTTCCGGAAGAAGCAGAGTTGTATTACAGAGCGGTTGTTTATCTTATTAGTGCAGGTAAATACAAAGAAGCCTTTACTTATTTAGAAAATGCGTTAATTTTGGACTTTGAAATGCATCATATCCTTTTCGAATTCTTTCCGAGACTAGAAACACAAAAGGGATTATATAAAATTATTGATCAGTATAGAAAATAGCGTGCATGTACGACAATTTTAAGTTAACACAAATTCCATCACGTACACTGAAACCAAGACAAGATGGTTTTACTATGGTGATGGATAAAGGATTGAGTATTCGTGAAGTAGAAGATCTCCTGGATGTAGCACACGATTATATTGATATTGTAAAATTAGGATGGGCCACTTCCTATGTAACACCAAAATTAAAAGAGAAACTGGCAGTATATAAAGCGGCCGGAATTCCCACTTATTTCGGAGGAACCTTATTCGAAGCTTTCATTGTCCGTAACCAATTTGAAGAATACCGTAAGGTGTTGGACAAATTTGATATGCCCTTTGCAGAAGTTTCTGACGGATCTATCGATATGAACCACGACCAAAAATGTGAGTACATCACTAAATTGGCCCAACAAGTGACCGTATTGTCTGAAGTAGGTTCTAAAGACGTTGAGAAAATCATTCCTCCTTACAAATGGATTCAACTCATGCAATCGGAGTTGGATGCAGGTGCTTGGAAAGTAATCGGTGAAGCCAGAGAAGGCGGAAACGTAGGCTTGTTCAGGTCTTCCGGTGAAGTGAGGTCAGGATTGGTAGAAGAAATATTGACACAAATTCCTTCCGAAAAAATAATCTGGGAAGCACCGCAACGTGATCAACAAGTATGGTTCATCAAGTTGTTGGGTTCTAATGTGAACTTAGGCAACATTGCACCGCATGAAGTCATCCCGGTTGAAACCCTACGCTTAGGTATCAGAAGCGATACATTTGATTACTTTCTTGATAAATAAGCCGCATGGAATCCTTCAACTATTTTATTGATTTGTTTTTGCACCTGAATGATCATTTGGATGAATTTATTTCCAATTACGGAGCATTGACCTATCTTCTTTTATTCCTCATCATCTTTGCAGAAACAGGTCTTGTCGTTACTCCGTTTTTACCGGGTGACTCTTTATTGTTTGCTGCAGGAGCAATTGCTGCAAGACCAAACGGGTTAGATCCCTTTCTGTTAATTTTCTTATTGTTGATCGCTGCTATTTTGGGAGACGGTGTCAATTACATGGTGGGGAAATATATTGGACCTAGAGTTTTTTCTAGAGATTATCGTTTTCTGAAGAGAGAGCATTTAATAAAGACACAGGAGTTCTATGAAAAGCATGGAGGTAAGGCGATCATATTCGCTCGCTTTATTCCTATCGTTCGTACCTTTGCTCCTTTCATTGCTGGTGTAGGAGCTATGAATTACTCCAGGTTTGTACTGTACAATATCATCGGCGCCGTAGCGTGGGTGGTGTCTTTTGTGGTGCTGGGTTATTTAGTAGGAGATAATGTATATGTGAAAAAGAACTTCACACTGGTTATTTTTGGAATCATTTTCATTTCTATACTTCCGGCTGTATACCAGGCTTTCGCTTCCCGCAAGCCTACAAATTCGTAAACGATTTTGCCATGAAACAATTCGGCCTGATTGGTTACCCCTTAAGCCATTCGTTTTCTAAAAAATATTTTTCAGAGAAATTCGAAAAAGCATCGATTACCGATGCGCAGTACGAACTCTATGAATTGAAATCTTTGGCGGATTTCAAAAACTGGATGAATACGGTGTCCAATCTGAAAGGATTAAATGTCACCATACCCTATAAACAAGAAGTCATTCCTTTTCTCGATCGGCTGAACGATAAGGCCAAAGCCATCGGTGCAGTGAACGTCATTAAGAAAGAAGCCGACGGAACCTATACCGGATACAACTCTGATTACTACGGATTCAAAAATTCCTTAGAAGATTTTTTAACTAAACCCTTTCCGAAGAAAGCATTGGTATTGGGTACTGGCGGAGCTTCCAAGGCAGTGATTGTGGCTCTTCAAGACATGGGAATCGATTACCGCTATGTGTCACGTCAAGGTTCCGGATGTACATTAGGTTATGAGGAACTGACACCTCAATTGATCGAAGAACATAAACTGATTATCAATACCACGCCACTGGGTATGTATCCGTCTGTCGATCAATACCCGCCTATACCCTACAAGGCCATAGGAGGAGAGCACTACTTGTATGATCTTGTTTACAACCCGGAGGAAACTTTATTCATGAAAAAGGGGTTATTACAAGGCGCCAAGGCTAAGAACGGCCTGGACATGCTCATTCTACAGGCAGAGAAAGCCTGGGAAATCTGGAACTCTTGAATATAACTTAGTGGTAAGCAGTAAGTGATAAGTTGTAAGAGTTGAAATTGACAAAGAATCATAGCTCTATCTTCACTTATCACTTACAACTTACCACTTACAACTAATCATCCCATGCATGAATTTAATTTAGTCTCTTCTTATAAACCCACAGGAGATCAGCCGCAGGCTATCCGTGAGTTGGTGGCAGGTGTCAATAGAGGCGATGAAGCGCAAGTATTATTAGGTGTGACGGGCTCCGGTAAAACATTTACCATGGCCAATGTTATCCAACAAACGGGAAAACCGACTTTGGTCCTTAGTCATAATAAAACACTGGCAGCGCAGTTATACGGCGAGCTTAAGAATTTCTTCCCTGACAACCTGGTCGAATATTTCATTTCCTATTACGATTACTACCAGCCGGAAGCCTACATACCGTCTTCTAATGTGTATATAGAAAAAGATCTTTCCATCAATCAGGAAATTGAAAAGTTAAGATTAAGAGCGACCTCTGCCCTCATGTCGGGCAGACGGGATGTAATTGTGGTGGCTTCTGTTTCTTGTATCTACGGTATCGGTAATCCGGAAGAATTCAGAAACAGCATTGTCAATGTAAAAAAAGGAGAAACGGTTTCCCGCAATCAACTCCTCTATAGTTTCGTTCAAATCCTATACAACCGCACCGCTGTGGAGTTGACAAGGGGTACGTTCCGTGTCAAAGGAGATACCATCGACATTTTTCCTGCTTATGCTGATTTTGCTTACCGCATTGTGTTGTGGGGGGATGAAGTAGAACAAATACAAACCATCGATCCGAACAGTGGACGCAAATTGTCTGATGAACCGCACATGGTGCTGTTTCCAGCCAATATCTTTGTGACGGGTAAAGACTCCATGGAGCGGTCTATTTTTCAAATACAGGATGACCTGGTGAAACAAATGAATTTGTTTGAAGGGGAAGGCCGTTTTCTGGAATCAAAAAGAATCAAAGAGCGCACGGAGTATGACCTCGAGATGATGCGTGAATTGGGCTATTGCTCAGGTATAGAAAATTACTCCAGGTATTTCGACCAACGTAAACCGGGTGACAGACCTTTCTGTTTGTTGGATTATTTGCCTGACGATTACATGATGGTCATTGATGAAAGCCACGTGACCATTCCTCAGGTAAAAGCTATGTGGGGAGGAGACCGTTCCAGAAAAGTAAACCTGGTGGATTATGGTTTCCGTTTGCCTTCCGCATTGGATAACAGACCGCTTACTTTTAGTGAGTTTGAAAGCATGATTCCGCAAGTGGTATTTGTAAGCGCGACACCTGCAGATTATGAAATGAAACGTACGGAAGGTGTCGTTGTAGAACAAGTGATTCGCCCCACAGGTTTGCTGGATCCGGAGATTGTCGTTCGCCCAAGCTTGAATCAATTAGATAATTTATTGGATGAAATTCACCAGCGCATTGACATGGGTGATCGCATCTTGGTGACCACACTGACGAAGCGCATGGCAGAAGAACTGTCCAGATACCTTGATCGACTGAATATCAAAACGCGTTATATCCATTCGGAAGTAAAGACCCTGGAGCGTGTAGAGATTCTACGTGAATTGAGATTAGGGGTATTTGATGTATTGGTTGGAGTGAACTTATTAAGAGAAGGATTGGATCTGCCGGAAGTGTCATTGGTTGCCATTCTGGATGCGGATAAAGAAGGCTTCTTGAGGAACGTACGTTCGCTGGTACAAACCATCGGTCGTGCGGCACGTAACAGCAACGGTAAGGTGATCATGTATGCGGATAAGATGACCGACTCGATGGAGGAAGCCATCAGTGAAACCAATAGAAGAAGAAGTATACAGGTTGCTTACAACGAGAAGCATGGCATTACACCAATCACAGTAACGAAGACCAAAGAAGAGATCATGGGTCAAACCCGTGTGGTCAACGCCAACAACGCAAGTAATAATTATGGAGTTTCAGACTTAGATATGCCATCGAAAGTCGCAGATCCTATTGTGGCTTATCTATCGGTGCCGGAATTGGAAAAGTTGTTGAACAAGGCTAAAAATGACATGGATAATGCAGCAAAAGACTTAAATTTCTCTGCAGCAGCTAAATATCGAGACGAGTTTTTTGCGATTGAACAAGTTATTAAGGAAAAGAAATCAAATCGTTAACTCACACTATTATATGTTACAGTATGTAGGTTTTTGCCCTTTTTGATAAAAAAAGTCTACAAAAATATTGGAAGTTATTAAATGCATGCATATACTTGCAGCGTAATTTTAGTTAACAACTCTTTTTAAAACTAAACACAAAAAACATGAAAAAAATTATCCTATCATTGACAGTTGCTGCCGCTGCTCTTTTGGCAACTGAATCTAATGCTCAAATTTCAAACGACAAAGGTACTTTCACTAAGCCAGTAGCTGGAAATGTATTAGTTGAATTGCAAGTTACTCCTAACATCATCGGTGGTGGTGTATTCAACTTGAACGATCCATTTTTGGTAAACTTAGGTGCTGGTTTAAATACAGCTGGTATTGAAGGCGCAACTGGTACGGCTCAGGATTTTGATACTGATTTGGCTGCTTTTGCTCCGTCGTTGAAAGGTCGTTATTTCCTTTCTGATGCTTCTGCCTTGAGAGTACAACTTGGTTTCTTGAGCGCCTCAAGAACACTTAAAGGTGAAAACGGTGCTGGTGATGCAACGAAAGATAGAATCAGCAGAGGTGGTTTTAACTTGGCAATCGGTTACGAAAAACATTTCGAAGGTGCTGAGAGACTATCTACTTATGCTGGTGCAGATTTATTGTTCGGTATGGCTAGCGCTAAATCTAAATTCGATGATGGTACAGATGAATTGGAAGCAAAACAATCTGGTATCGGTTTCGGTTTGAGAGCTGTAACTGGTTTTGACTACTACTTCATCCCTAAAGTTTACATCGGTGGTGAACTTGGTCTTGGTTTAAGCTACAACTCTTACGGTGTAGTTAAAGCAAGCGGTGGTGGTTTGGAAGATGGTGTTGATAAATCTTCTAACTTCACGTTGACTCCATTCGTTATTCCTGCTATTCGTCTAGGTTACAACTTCTAGTCATAAGCTAATTCCTTAAAGAGGTCTTTCGTTGAAAAACGGAAGACCTTTTTTTATACCCCAAAACAGGGACGAGCTAGGAGCTAGGAGGGACGGTGCAGATTGGCGTCCCTCCTAGCTCCTAGCTCGTCCCTAAAAACAGAAAAGCCTGATCTAGATCAGGCTTTTCTGTTCAAGAGGCAATTTGTATGAACTACTTCGTAGCCTTAGCCAACAGTTCATTCACTTTAGTCCAATTCACAACGTTCCAGAACGCTGCGATGTAGTCCGGACGACGGTTTTGGTATTTCAGGTAGTAAGCATGTTCCCAAACGTCAAGACCTAAGATCGGAGTACCTTTTACTTCCGCTACATCCATCAAAGGATTGTCTTGGTTTGGCGTAGAAGTGATGGCCAATGAACCGTCTTCTTTCACGATCAACCAAGCCCAGCCTGAACCGAAACGGGTAGCGCCTGCGTTAGCGAATTCTTCTTTGAATTTATCGAAAGAAGTAAAGGCCTTGTTGATGGCTTCTGCTACAGCACCTGTTGGAGCGCCGCCTGCGTTAGGAGCAAGCAAAGTCCAGAACAAAGAGTGGTTGTAATGACCACCACCGTTGTTGCGGATTGGAGCGGATGTCTTGCTGATGTTTTTCAATAATTCTTCCAAAGACTTGTTTGCCCAATCAGAACCTTCTAATGCTTTGTTCAGGTTGGTCACGTAAGCGTTATGGTGTTTACCGTGGTGGATTTCCATGGTAGCTTGATCGAAGTGTGGTTCCAATGCATTAGCTGCATATGGTAGAGCTGGTAATTCAAATGCCATAAGATATATTATTTTTAAAGTGGAACAATTGTTTGTTGTGCGATGAGTAAAGGTAAATTAATTTCTAAGTTTAGTAAAGAATTCTTTCAACAGTTCTTCCGATTCAGTGGCAAACAAACCAGACTGTACCTGCGCGGTGGGATGAACGATGCTTTTATTATAGATGGAATAACCTCTTTTCATGTCGTGTGCACCGTATATGATCTTCGGCAGTTGTGCCCAGAATGTTGCTCCGGCGCACATGCTGCAAGGTTCAAGGGTTACATACAAGGTGCATTCCGTGAGGTATTTTGACCCCAGGTAATTGCAGGCGGCTGTGATGGCCAGAATCTCTGCATGTGCCGTAGGATCTTTTAATTGTTCGGTTTGGTTGTGTGCCCGCGCAATGATCCGGTCTTGGCAAACCACGACCGCGCCTACCGGTAATTCGTCCTGATCAAACGCTTTGCGTGCTTCCTTCAAGGCTTCACGCATGTAGTGCTCATCACTTTGAACCGTTAGCATCTTTCTTTTTTGTTTTATTTTTGTTCTGTTGTTCCAACGTTGTTTTAGGGCTCAGGCCTTTCACATCCGGTTGCGCTACCTGTGGAATGGCCTTGCTGGCTTTATTGGCATTGATGCGGATGGAAGCCATGACTTTGCGGGCTACCGGTTGCCACTTGGCCTGATCTCCGGAAGGAGCAGTCATGTTAAAGATCAAAATATGATTGGCATTTCCGGGTACCAGATCGCCTGTTTCTTGTGTGGCCTCTACTTTGGTTTGTGCGAGAATGCTGAATTGAAAGTATTGGTATTTCGTTGTTTTGTCGAAGGTAGATACAAACTCAAAGACAGAGTAAGGACGGCCGTTGATGTGCTCAACAGTATCTTTTATGAACGTTACTTTTTCATAACTTTCTACAATGGTCGATTTATATATGCCATGAAGCAAATCAATGTCCACCCCAGACCACCTGGATTTACTGATGTTGAGACCGAAATCAACCGTGCGGTCCAAGCTGGTATAAAAAGCAACGGGTTTTTTAGTAGAAGGATAACGCTGCGCGATGTCATCGTCTGACATCAATACAAAATCTTTGGGTAACAAGACATTGATGCCGTCGACCAATGTCACGTTGTGCATTTTAGGTACATCTGCGGAAAGAATAAACAAGGCGATGAAGCCTATAAATAAGGGTTGGATGAAAGCTGTTTTTCTCATGGTCTAAAGATATTCAAATTGGTTAACGGATGGAATAGATGGAAAGTATTATTTGTAGACGGTATACAGTCTTTTGTGTCGGGAGAGCTCAAACAATGGCTCAATCCCTCACGCAACTGCATTAGGGATAGAAGCGGAAAGCCCACAGCGAGCCTAGAGGATGGAAATCGTAGAAAGATTTGATCCGAGCGAGGACTTGCAGCGGATAGCCCGGCCCCGCACGGCACGCCATAATCACCCCTTACTCTTGATCCGGGGCAATGCCCTGAAACAACAGAGCTTAAATGTGATCATAATCATACTGAACTCATTTTTCATTCTCTTTTAAACATCTATTAAAAACTCCATCACCCCTATTAAATCTCACTTAAAATCCCATCCTTGGATTTTTATTCCGATTATACTGTTATATGTTTGTACCCACTAATAGCAAACGGTTATGAACGTTGTTTTTTACAAATACCAAGGCACAGGTAACGATTTCATCCTCATCGATGATCGTGAAAACCGGTTTCCGTTAGGAAATGCAGCATTGATTGAACATTTATGCCACCGTCGTTTTGGCATTGGCGCAGATGGATTGATTGTATTGAGAAATCATGACAGCTCTGATTTTGAGATGCTTTACCATAATGCAGACGGCAAAATCGGTTCTATGTGCGGAAACGGCGGAAGAGCGACCGTACAATTTGCACATGATCTTGGCATAATAGGTGACAAAACGACCTTTATGGCTGCTGATGGCTTGCATGAAGCGGAATTAAAAGAGGGATGGGTGCATTTGAAGATGTCAGATGTGTCAGGTATTGAAAAAAATGACGAATTCTTATTTATGAATACCGGTTCTCCTCATTATGTTGCCTGGGTTGAAAAACTTCATGATTTCCAGGTATTTGAGGAAGGAAGGAAAATACGTTACAACGACAGGTTCCGTGAAAAAGGCACCAATGTCAATTTTATGGAGAAAGATGGCATGGTATTGAACGTTAGGACTTACGAGCGTGGCGTAGAAGACGAGACGTATTCTTGCGGCACCGGTGTTACGGCCGCTGCTATTGCTGCCTCTTATAGTGGACTGACCTCACCTGTTCGTATTTTGACTAAAGGAGGCGATTTAGCGGTTTCTTTTGAACGCAGCGGTGATAACGTAAAAAATATATACCTCATGGGTCCGGCCAAACAAGTCTTTAAAGGGAATGTGGACCTTCTTTATAGCATTTGAATGGGTTATACTTCATGAAAAAAATGTAAATTTAACCTGGATTCCGCATTATGGCGATAAGTTCATCACAACCATTTTTACATTCTAAAAACGAATGATGGAATGATTGACATGTTACTGATGGTCTAAAGTGAAATTTGGATTTATACTCCTTATCTATAAAGAATTAAGAGCACGCGCATGTTAGGTTTTATTAAAAAAGTATTTGGTACAAAGTCTGAACGAGATGTTAAAAGACTATTACCATTCGTTGAAGCGACCAATCAGGAATTTGGATTGTTAAACAATATTTCTGACGATCAGTTAAGAGAAAAGACGGAAGAGTTAAAAGGAATCATTCGTAAAGGGTTGGCTTCGATCGATCAGGAGTTGAAGTCACTACACGATAAAATCGCTAACCAACCGGAATTAACCATCAATCAGAAAGAAGAGATTTTTGAGAAGATAGATGCCTTAGAATTACAACGCAATACGGAATTAGAGAAAGTGCTTTGGGATATTTTACCTAAAGCATTTGCTGTGATCAAAGAAACAGCGCGTCGTTATAAGGAAAACGGAAGTCTGGTAGTGAGTGCTACGGTTCATGACCAAGCAATTGCTGCTAAGAAAGCCAACGTGAAAGTAAGCGATGGCAAAGCAACCTGGAGCAATAAGTGGATCGCTGCCGGCAATGAAGTCACCTGGGACATGATGCACTACGATGTGCAATTGATCGGTGGGATGGTATTGCACGAAGGAAAAATTTCTGAGATGGCTACCGGTGAAGGTAAAACCTTAGTGGCTACACTTCCCTCTTACCTCAATGCCTTGGGAGGAAGAGGTGTTCATATTGTAACAGTCAACGATTACCTGGCGAAACGAGACAGCGAATGGATGGCCCCGTTGATGGAGTTTCACGGATTGAATGTAGACTGTATCGATAAATACGAAGCGCATTCCGACGCCAGAAGAGCGGCTTACGATGCCGACATCACCTACGGAACAAACAATGAATTTGGTTTTGATTACCTGCGTGATAACATGGCGCGTAATAAAGACGAGCGTGTACAACGCGGTCATCATTATGCCATGGTCGATGAGGTCGATTCGGTATTGATCGATGATGCGCGTACACCATTGATCATTTCCGGTCCTGTACCGAAAGGTGACAAGCACGAGTTTTACGATTTGAAGCCTCGTATCTACAGGGTAGTAGAAGAGCAGAAGAGAATGGTCAATGCTTACCTGGTAGAAGCGAAGAAAAAAATCGCGGAAGGAAATGAAAAAGAAGGCGGACTTTCTTTGTTCCGTGCATACAGAGGTTTTCCTAAGCATAAAGCCTTAATCAAATACTTGAGTGAAACCGGGATTCGTGCCGTTTTGCACAAAACAGAAAACGAATACATGCAGGAAAACAGCAAGCGTATGCCTGAGGCTGATGCCCCGCTGTATTTCACGATTGATGAAAAGCACAACAACGTAGAGTTAACCGATAAAGGAATTGACTTCATCACCGGTGAAGGAGAAGATCCGAATTTGTTTATCCTTCCAGACCTTTCGGTTGGATTGAATGCGATTGAAAAAGATAAAGGTCTTTCTGAAGAAACTCGTTTGGAAAGAAAAGAAGCATTGATCGATGACTTCAGTTTAAAAAGCGAACGCGTTCACTCGTTGAATCAATTGTTGAAAGCGTATGCCTTGTTTGAGAAAGACACGGACTACATCATCGTTGACAATAAAGTAAAGATCGTTGACGAGCAAACAGGTCGTGTAATGGAAGGTCGTCGTTATTCTGACGGTTTGCATCAGGCATTGGAAGCAAAGGAAAACGTAAAGGTGGAAGACGCTTCTCAAACCTATGCGACGGTGACGTTGCAAAACTATTTCAGAATGTACCATAAACTATCCGGTATGACCGGTACTGCGGAAACAGAAGCAGGTGAGTTCATGGAAATCTACAAACTGGATGTGGTGGTCATTCCTACCAACAGACCGGCATCGAGAAAAGACGAGCAGGATAAAGTATACAAAACCACGCGCGAAAAATACAATGCCGTTGCCGAAGAGATTGTGCAATTGACACAAAAAGGCAGACCGGTACTGGTGGGTACAACATCCGTAGAGATTTCCGAATTGCTGAGTCGTATGTTGAAAATGCGCAATGTCAATCATCAGGTATTGAACGCGAAACTTCATGCGAAAGAAGCGGACATTGTAGCCGAAGCCGGTAAGCCAGGCACCGTAACAATTGCGACCAACATGGCGGGTCGTGGTACGGATATTAAATTGACAGCAGAGTCTAAAGCGGCAGGCGGTTTAGCGATCGTCGGTACAGAACGTCATGAATCTCGCCGTGTCGACAGACAGTTGAGAGGCCGTTCAGGACGTCAGGGTGATCCGGGTACTTCTCAGTTCTTCGTTTCATTGGAAGACAACCTGATGCGTTTATTCGGATCGGAGCGTATCGTGAAGTTGATGGATAGAATGGGCTTGGATGAAGGAGAAGTGATTCAGCATTCTATGATCACCAACTCTATCGAGAGAGCGCAGAAGCGAGTAGAAGAAAACAACTTCGGCGTGCGCAAGCGTTTGTTGGAATACGACAACGTCATGAACTCTCAACGTGAAGTCATTTACAAGAGAAGAAAAAATGCATTAGAAGGCGAGCGTTTGCAGTTGGATGTATTGAACATGATCTATGACGTTTGCGATGAAATTGTCAACGCGAATAGCGACTACGACACGTTCAAATTGCAACTGATCAAAACATTCGGTTTGAATAGTGCGGTTGATCAAAGTCAATTCAATGCTTTAAAACCGGCGGATCTCTCGGCTAAAGTTTACCAGGAATTGCTGAAGCATTACAGAGAACGCGTTGAGCGTTTCATGGAGCACCATTACCCTATGTTCAAAGACTTGTATGTGAACAGAGGGGCAACAATTGAAAACATTATCATTCCATTCTCAGACGGCAAGCGTCAGATTAACGTCCTTGCCAAGTTGGATAAACTGGTAGCGGAAAAATCTTCTGAACTGCAAAAGTCATTGGAGAAATCCATTACCCTGGCTGTGATTGATACCTTATGGATCGAGCATTTGAGGGAAATGGATGATTTGAAACAATCTGTACAGAATGCGGGTTACGAACAAAAAGATCCCTTGCTGGTCTATAAATTTGAAGCCTTCCAGTTGTTCAAAACCTTTATCGCAAAAGTAAACGAGGAGACCTTGTCGTTCTTGTTCAGAGCCGATGTGATGGTACAGCAAGATCAACCACAGGTAAAAGAAGCAAGAAGAGAACAACCGGCTAAGAAACAATACACAGAGAATAAAGCCGAAGTAGAATCTATGCTGGGCGCTTTGGCACAAGCCAATGGCAACAGGCAACAAGCGCCTCAGGAAGAAAAAATAATGCCGATCAAATCTTCGAAGATTGCCGGCAGAAACGACCGTGTATCTGTTCAGTATCCTGACGGAAGTGTTCGTAAGGATGTCAAGTTCAAAACGGTAGAGGAAGACATTGCTAACAACCGCTGCGTATTAATTGAAGACTAAGAAAATGCGTACAATTTATCTGATCATTGGAATGAGTGTCCTGCTTATGCTGGCTTCCTGCAAAGGAACAAGCAAAGTAAGCAGCAGCACGCCTTCAAAAAAAGTAGAGGAAGACCTGAGCAAGTACATGTACAAGCCTAAGTCTCTTGACAACAGTAAGAAGACAGAAACACCGGCAGTCGTCAATACACAAGGCATTACCTTTGAGAAACACATTAACGGAACCATTAATCCTTTAATGGATTCTATTGCCGTGTCGAACAAACGTTACCACAGTGCTCCGGGTTATCGCATCATGGTGTATTCCGGGAACAGTAGCGAAGAGTCTGCTGCCGTTCGCAAAGAAGTATACGAATGGAGCCGTGACTACGAAGTGTACACCCAATACAAGCAACCTGCATTTCGCGTGAAGGTAGGCAATTTTGAGGACCGCATAAATGCTAATTATGTCTATTCGGATCTGGTCAAATTTTTTCCAAATGCTGTCATCATCCCCGATCAGATAGAAATTAAATAAGCATGAGCTTAAAAGAAAAAATCAAAGCACTGGCTAATGAATATGCTGCAGATGTAGTCTCTTACAGAAGGCATTTGCATGCTCATCCGGAACTTTCATTTGAAGAAGTACAAACGGCAAAGTTTGTAGCGGACCAATTGGAAAGCTTTGGTGTAAAGGTACAACGTGGTGTGGCAGATACAGGAGTGGTGGGAATCATTGAAGGAAAAAATCCTTCCAAGAAAGTCATCGCTTTGCGTGCTGACATGGACGCCTTGCCCATTGAAGAGAAAAACGAGGTAACGTATAAGTCACAGAACAACGGTGTCATGCATGCTTGCGGACACGATGCACATACGGCCTCTTTACTTGGAACATCCAGAATACTGAGCGCCATTAAGAATGAATTTGAAGGAACGGTCAAATTGATCTTTCAACCGGGAGAAGAAAAAATTCCTGGCGGAGCCTCTTTGATGATCAAAGCCGGTGTGTTGCAAAATCCTAGACCAGCTAATATTTTAGGTCAACATGTGATGACCATGATCCCTGCCGGTAAAGTAGGCTTCAGGGAAGGCATGTACATGGCCAGCGCAGATGAAATTTATGTAACGGTAAAAGGCAAAGGCGGTCACGCGGCCATGCCGGATAAAAATATTGATCCGATTTTAATTGCCTCCCACATTATCATTGCCTTGCAACAGATCGTGAGCAGAAATTGTGATCCGCGTGTTCCATGTGTGCTGTCATTTGGCAACATCATAGGCAAAGGAGCAACGAATGTGATTCCGGAAGAAGTGAAGATTGAAGGTACCTTCCGTACATTGAACGAAGTGTGGAGAAAAGAAGCGCACATTAAAATGAAGAAAATGGCGGAAGCCATAGCGGATGGGATGGGTGGTAGCTGTGAATTTACAATTCTGAATGGTTATCCATTTTTGAAAAATGATCCTGCATTGACACAACGCATGAAAGCGGAAGCCATAGAATTGTTGGGAGCAGAAAATGTCATCGATCTTGACTTGTGGATGGCGGCAGAAGACTTTGCTTATTACACGCAGGAATTAGAAGCTTGCTTTTATAGATTGGGCGTACGCAATGACGCAAGAGGAATAACTTCTGGTGTACATACACCAACCTTTGATATTGACGAAACCGCTTTACAGACTGGCTCTGCCTTGATGGCTTGGTTGGCGGTGAAGGAACTTGGAAATTAGAGAAACTGAAAACTGAGAACTGAGAACAGAAACTGAGAACAGAAAACAGAGGAAGATAAAAAATCAGTTTTCTGTTTTCAGTTTTCAGTTCTCTCAAGAAGCATAGCCTCAATCGTCAACCCCGGACCAAACGACATCACACTTACTTTTTCTTTGGCTTCCACCGTAGCATTTTGCAACATGGTATAAAGCACAAACAATATCGTAGGCGAAGACATGTTCCCGTAATTTTTTAGTACTTCATACGAATCGGTTAACTCTTCCGCGCTTTTATTTAATGTCTTTAAAAGAGTATCTAATATTTTTTTGCCTCCGGGATGGATGGCTAAATGGTCCGATGCGCCGATGTCAAATGGACTTTCTTTCAACAATTGTTGCATCCCGTTATTCAACAAGTCCGGAACATAAGACGATAAAATCATTTCGAAACCTTTCGAAGTAATATCCCAACACATGTCTGTATTGCCTTCTTTCCACAGGGCGGCATGGAATTGCTTGATCTTGAAAAGACTATTGCTGTTTTTGTTGTTGATGAGTACCGCTGCTGCTCCATCAGAAAATAAAGTATTGGACAATACACTGTCGTCGGATGTAGAAGGCTGATAGTGCAAGGTGCAGAGTTCTACGCAAACAACTAGGACCTGTGCATTTTCTTGTGAGCAGACAATCGCATCGGCCATGCGCAAGGCGTTGATGGCAGCGTTGCAGCCCATGAAGTTAAGGCAAGCCCTTGCCACTGTTCTGGGTAAATCGAATTGAGTGATGATATCAATATCTAAACCGGGAGCATACATCCCGGTGCAACTTACCGTGATCAGGTGTGTGATGGAATTTCTTTCAATGCCGTTAGATTGTGCAATACATTTCTCTACCGCTTGAAGTGCGAGTGACAAAGCTTCTTTTTTATAGACCTGCATGCGTGCTTCTACAAGAGGAATGTCTTGCATGAACGAAACGTTATTTTTTGTTGTTCCAAAATCCGGCAATATAGAGTATCGAGTTTCTACACCCGAAGCGCGGAAGGCGGCACGCAGTTTTTTTTGTTGTTCGATAGCAGTGCCGTCATGGAGCATAAAGGAAAGAATTTCTTTCTGTTCATGTTGGTACGAGGGATTTGCTATGCCAATAGAATTAATATAACTTGACATACCTAAAGATAGAACAAATGGTAAAAAAAGCTACACTCATCCATTTAAGAATCCCATTTTCTTTCTTCCTCATGCCTTTTTTTATTTTTGGAATCAGTCAGCTGGAAGACATTAATTGGTGGAAAATTGGTTTGGCATTTATGGTTGTTCATCTTTTTCACAACGGAGCAAGCAATGCCTTCAACAGTTATTTCGATAAAGATGAAGGGAGCATCGGGGGTATTGAAAATCCACCACCGGTAGATAAAGAATTATATGTTGTTTCCCTGGTCTTTGATGTATTAGCTGTCGTAATGGGTTACATCGTCAATCCATTCTTCGCGGTGATGGTATGTGTGATTGGACTTGCTTCCAAAGCCTACAGTCATCCTTTGATTCGATTTAAGAAATACGCCATTGTAGGCTTGCTGATCGTCTCTTTTTTTCAGGGCTTCTGGACATACTTTATGGTGATGGTGGCGCAGCATGGTTATGTAGATTCGATTTTTTCTACACGGAATATTTATGCAGGCAGCATTTGCTCCTTGATGTTATTAGGCTCTTACCCGATGACTCAAATCTATCAGCACGAAGAAGATGCTGAAAGAGGTGACCAGACATTTAGCTTGTTGTTAGGAGTAAAGGGGACATTCATTTGGACGATGAGTATATTCACGATAGCCTCCGCTTTATTTTTCTGGTATTTTACTTATTACTATCAAAACATGATGGTTGCCTGCGCCTTTCTTATTGTCATGTCCCCCGTTGTGTTGTTCTTTTTAAAATGGATGAGTGAAGCTTGGAAGGATAAAAAAAAGGCGAATTATAAATCAACCATGAGGTTGAATTTGTTGTCTGCAATTTGCTTCAATTTATTTTTCGTCGGCTTGATTGTGTTGAATGCTTGTAGCTTAGGCAGTTTGTTTAATAAGATTACTGTATAATGTCTCCGTGTGTTTTTGAAATAATCCAGCGAAGTAAAAAAGGAAAGTATGAAAGTATTCGCAAACTGATTTCAGTGGTACTGTTGCGGCCAAATAATTTTTGTACCGTTCTTCCTATCCATAAACGTTGCTTGAAAGTTGCATTCCATTCTTTCTTATAGTGTTTTAGAATTTTATTTTCATCCAGAGTATCTTTATGAAGAAGGATATTTTCTGACAACAATTTCGCCGAGTGTATAGCCATGGCCATGCCATTGCCACAGAGCGGAGCGATCATGCCTGCCGCATCACCACAGAAAATAACCTGTTGGTCAGAAAGAGATTTTGCATCAAAAGAAATTTCATTAATCACTTCCGGAGCTTGGAACAAGAACTCACTTTCTGTAAATAGTTTTTTCAAAAAAGGATTTTGGTAGAGTATGGCTTCTTCCATTTTTGTTATGCTCCCATACTTGCGTAGATTTTCTCTGGTCGTTAAATAGCAAAGACAATAGGTGTCGTTTTCTACTTTTGAAATGCCGCAGTAGCCATCTTGAAAATTATGCAAGGCGATGAGATCATCCGGGTGTGTGGTGCGGATATGGTATTTTATACCAATGTAGGGTGAACGTTGATGAATAAAAGAGCGCTGGAGCTGTTTGTCGATCAGCGAACGCTTGCCTTGCGCGCCGATCAAGAGCTTGCCACGGTATGTTTGATGTGAAAGGCTCGTACAGATGAAGCCATCTTCTGTTTGTTGTACCGTGCCAATTTGTTCACCTTCTACGACTGTAGCACCGGCTTCTTCGGCACGCATTTTTAGAAAATTATCGAAAGCATAACGACTGATTCCAAAGGCACCCATGTCCAGTTTAGCGTGCAATGAAAAACCGGAAGGCGCGGTGACTGTTAGTTTGTCTATTGAAGTTGGCTGTAAAGCATGAGGGAAACAATCAATGGACTCTAAGAAAGGTTTTACTTCGTTGGAAATGTATTCACCGCATACCCGGTGAAAGGGATATACGTTTTTTTCTATCACAGCTACCGAAAGTCCTTCTAATGCCAATAGTCTGGCACTAATGAGTCCTGATAAACCGCCGCCGATGATGAGGATGTCGTACAAGATAGTTGTTAGTTGTTAGTTGTTAGTTGTTAGTAAAAAGCGTGGATAGATCATACTGCGCTATTTTGAACTTTGCATTCAAGGATAAGTAATATATTTAAGGAACCAATCGGGTAAAGAATATATTTAGTAATATTATAACTAACAACTAACAACTAACAACTAACAACTAAGTATCATGCTCGCGTTTAAAGAATGGTCGTATATCGTTACCGCTTTAGGTAAAGGAAAGCAAAGTATTATTTTGCGTAAGGGAGGTATTTCGGAAGAGAAAGGAGACTTTGAGTTGAAGGGCAGGGATTTTTTGTTATTTCCCACTTTATTTCATCAGGCAGATCAAATGGTGAAACCCTCCTGGTTGCCATTTTTGACATCGGAACAATACCATGAGCAGGCTGAAAAAGTGAGAATCAAGTATTTTGCCAAGGTAGTGGACAGCCAGGTGCTGACGGATTGGGAAAAAGTTAAGAAATTGGATGCCTTTCACGGCTGGAAGGAAGAAATCATCAAGGAACGTTTTACGCGTTGGGAGAATAAGATTCAGTTGCTAGTTGTCCAGGTGTTTGAACTGGGTGCAGCGCAAGATGTTTTATTAAAGCCTGAATATGAGGGCTGTAAAAGTTGGATCGAAGTGCAGGACCACATAGACTTGATCGGAAGGCCGGTGGTGAACAGAAATATTATCTAAAAGAGGTTTTGTGCGATCAGATTGGACTGAATAAGAGATTTAAAATACAATCATTTTTCAGATAAGCCTTTGGACCAGGCGTAAGTTTATAGTTTGCAAATTGGGATTTTAAGTTTGCATATTGTGTTTAAGGTCTTATCAACACCAATAGACATGGGCTTATCGCAAAATGCAAAGTGCGTAGCAGAATATGTAAATTTTTTATTAGGAGGAAGGGTTATTTTTACTGTTAAGGGTAATAGTGCTCCAGAACATGCCCTCCCACACGTATGAAAAATATCAAGAAATCAATCATTTTCTCTCTGTTTGTCCTGTACGCGTTTACATCAGGGAAGGTTTTCGCTCAAGGGGAAGCCAATGTTTGGATAGGTGCTACAAGAGTAGGTTTAAACTTCAATTCAGGATCACCCACTTCTTTTGAAACAGGTGCAGCAAGAGGTGTAATTGATGCAGGCAGTGCAGAAGGCGAAGGAACTTCTTCTATTGCAAATGCAGCTGGAAACTTACTTTTTTATACTCAAGGAGTTAATGTGTACGACCGTACTCATGCGGTGATGTCAAATGGGACCGGTTTATTGGGAAATATAAGTTCTACCCAATCGGCTGTTATTGTTCCTTGTCCTGCAAATCCTACTCGTTTTTATTATATATTTTGTGCACCACCTGAAGAGGCCTCGGCTTTTGCTGCCGGATCAACATCATCAAGTGACGGCATTACATATTCCATTGTAGATATGAATGGAAATGGTGGTTTAGGAGCTGTAACTACCAAAAACGTTAGAATTACACCTGTAGGAGAAAATGCAACGGAAGGTTTGACGGCTGTACCTAATTTGGATGGTGACGGGTTTTGGGTCATTGCTCACAGAGCAGGAGACAAACCGACGACTACTCCAGCTTATAATAAGTTTTATATTTACGGAGTTACTACTGCCGGGATTAACGCCGCTACGGGAGTTATTACATCATTTAATAATCAAAGTGCCAATGCCGGAACAGGTATAGCCGGAGTAGTTCCTGGTACTCTTCCTAGTGGATCTGGGAATGGGCAAGTGATTATCAAATCCAATAGCTGTTTCAACAAGCTCGCGATGACATTTTTTGCTAAAAACTCCTTGGTTGAAATCTATAATTTTAATAATGATACAGGCGCGATTTCTCTAGCCAATTCTATTACGAACGTAATAAACAATCAGGTATATGGCTTAGAGTTTTCTCCTAATGGAGACTACCTTTATGTCACTGTATTAGAAACAAACCACAGGTTATATCAATTTGATATTTCATCCGGTGTAAATGCGACAATCAATGCAGCCAGAACAGAGTGGACGCCAACTGGAACAACTTCATTGAGATGGGGACAGTTGCAATTAGGCCCAGATGGTAAAATTTACATGGCTCATCACGTGGACTGGAATTCCATCGGTGCTGGTTCTCCTCATGCTTCTATTGGAGTTATTAATAATCCAAATGTGGGAGGTACAGGTGCTAATTTTGTCGAGCAACAAATCACTTCTACCACACTAACGGGTACCGGTTCTAAACACGGATTGCCTCAAATCTATAAAGGTTTTGTGGCGGGACAGCTTGATTTTGGTGATGATTTACCGACCGTAGCCGGTGTTAAAATCATTTGTCAAAATACATCGGTTAACTTTACCATCAACTTCACCGGAGTAATGAAACCGAATACACTGGATGTTGATTGGGGCGATGGGGTAGTTCAAACCAATATACCAGGAACACCGACTTCAGTTTCTCATACTTATACAACTACAGGTCCAAAAACAGTAAACATTACTTTCGAAGACGATTGTAATAACCCATACAATCTGACTACTCCATTAAATGTAGTTGCTGCTCCAACAGGTACGATTACATGCATTGCTCCTGATAAATTGAGATTTGATGTTACCAGTACTACAAGTGCTACCTCTACTTACATCTGGTACAAAACAGCTACAGGCGCTGATGCATGGGGTACAGGTACTAGTTTCACAACGCCTTCCTTAACCGCTCCATTCCCGTCGGACGTTTATTTATTAGAAGCGAATGGTTCAGGTGGAACAGTGACTACGTTAAATCCTACGGCGCCTACAGACGCCTTTGGTTCCACTGTATTGAATAGAATCACGGTGACTAAACAATTGTTCATGCAAAGTTTTGATGTGGTACCTTATACCAACTCAACCTGTACCGGAACAGTAACCGCTACGGTAAGAAATGCTGCCAGTGCGATAGTGGCAACGGTAACAGTCAACAGTCCTTCTACTTGTGGTGCATTGACTATGCCGATCAATGTATCCTTAGCACCTGGTAACTATACCATCACAATGTCAAGTACAGGTACTATTGCTGGATTCAACTACATGCAAAACTGGCATGCTTCTGTGCCGTATGTGGCTACAGATTTAATGAGCGATTACGGCGTATCTGGTTCAGCAGGCGGAGATGCAGGCCCGGCCTTTAATTTTAAATTAATTAACTCATTAGCGTCTTGTAACAGAGTACACATTACCGCTACTTGTTCTTTACCTGTAACCTGGTTAGACTTCACCGGTCTTCGTTCTGATCAATCGGTCGTGTTAAACTGGTCTACAGCAACAGAAGAAAACAACAAAGTGTTTCATGTACAACGTTCAATAGACGGTGTGAACTTCGTCACCATCGATGATGTGCTCACAGCCGGTAACGGAAATGTAGTGCGTTACTACGAGTACACGGATGTGAATGCACCTTCAGGTAGTGTTTATTATCGTTTGGTGCAAGAAGACATCAACGGTGCTTCTTCTAATTCTAAAATTGTCATCGTTGGTCCAGCTGGTAAATTAGATTTGGCGCTGGTTCCAAACCCGGGCAACGGCAGCTTTACGATCACAGGCTTGGCTGCAGATGTAAAATTGAACGTGGCTGTGTATTCTATCACCGGTCAATCTGTATTTACAACCCTCGCTTCTCCTGGTCAAATCATCGATCTGGAAGGTATAGCAAAAGGATTTTACATCGTAAAAATTGTTTCCGGAACTACGGAACAGTCGATAAGATATATAAACCAATAGTCAGTGGTTCGTTGTTAGTCGTTAGTTATAAAAAGAAAGGTCCCGATAATTCGGGACCTTTCTTTTTTATTACTAAAAGGTAATTAAATTTTATTTCAACTAACAACTAACAACTAACAACTAACAACTAACAACTATTTTTTTATCGCTACCGCTACACTCAATTCTTCCAATTGTTTTGGATTTACTTCTGATGGAGAATCAATCATTACATCTCGGCCTGATGTGTTTTTAGGGAAGGCGATGAAATCACGAATAGATTCCTGACCGCCGAACAGAGAACACAAACGGTCAAAGCCGAAGGCAATGCCACCGTGCGGAGGCGCGCCGTATTCAAAGGCTTCCAATAAGAAACCAAATTGCTTCTGTGCTTCTTCCTGCGTGAAGCCCAATACTTCAAACATTTTGTTTTGCACCGTTTTGTCATGGATACGAATAGATCCACCGCCCACTTCTACTCCGTTAATGACTAAGTCATACGCGTTCGCATAGATACTTCCCAGAGAAGGAGAGTTGGCATCGTATTTCATGAAGGCATCGATATCACCCGGAGAGGTGAAGGGATGGTGCATGGCGAACCAACGCTTTTCGTCTTCGTTGTATTCCAACAAAGGAAAATCAAGTACCCATAACACTTCGTATTTATCTTTATCTCTTAGGCCCAAACGTGTGCCCATTTCCAAACGCAAATTGTTCAGTTGAGCACGTGTCTTGTCTGCTTCTCCTGAAAGGATCAAGAGCAAGTCGCCCGGTTTCGCACCGAAACGCACTACCCATTCTTTCAATTGTTCTTCGTTATAAAATTTATCGACAGATGATTTCAAGGTACCGTCTTCGTTGTAACGCACATAGACCATGCCTTTGGCACCTACCTGTGGACGTTTTACGAAATCCGTCAATTCATCTACTTCTTTACGGGTGTAGCCCGCGCAGTTAGAAGCGTTGATGCCCACTACTAATTCTGCTGAATCAAACACGGGGAATCCTTTGCCTTGCGCGAGGTCTGTCAATTCAACAAACTTCATATCAAAACGAATATCCGGTTTGTCGCAGCCATAGTATTTCATGGCGTCGTCATAACTCATGCGTTTGATTTCAGGAAGGTCAATGCCTTTTACTTTTTTGAATAAGTGTTTGGTTAATCCTCCGAACACCTCCAGAATATCTTCGCGGGTTACGAAAGACATTTCACAGTCAATTTGAGTAAACTCCGGTTGACGATCGGCACGCAAGTCTTCGTCACGGAAACATTTTACAATTTGAAAGTAACGGTCAAAACCCGATACCATCAACAATTGCTTAAATGTTTGCGGCGATTGCGGCAACGCGTAAAACTGTCCCGGATTCATACGGGAAGGGACCACGAAGTCACGTGCACCTTCCGGTGTAGACTTGATCAATACCGGTGTTTCTACATCGATGAAACCCAGTCCATCTAAGTAGTTGCGTGTTTCTTTCGAAACGTTGTGACGCAACAATAAATTTTGACGTACCGGTTCACGACGCAAGTCCAGGTAACGGTATTTCATGCGCAGTTCATCGCCACCGTCCGTTTCGTCTTCGATCAGGAAGGGAGGAATTTTCGCAGGATTTAAAATCTCGATGGATTCAATTCTTATTTCTACATCACCGGTAAGCATCTTGGCATTTTTCGCCAGACGTTCTATCACAGTGCCGGTTGCTTTCAATACAAATTCACGACCTGCTTTGCGAGCCGCTTCAATAGAGGCTGCAGAAGCTTTACCTTCTTCCAATATCAATTGGGTGATGCCATAGCGGTCACGAAGATCCAACCAGATCATACCGCCCTTGTCTCTTACTTTGGCTACCCAGCCGCATAAGGTCACAGATTGACCGATGTGAGTGGCTCTTAATTCTCCGCAGGTGTGTGTTCTTAACATGGTAATGTAATGATGAATTGAGGCGCTAAGTTAGTAAAAAATATGAAAGGTACGAGCTAGGAGCTAGGAGGTACGCGATTTATGCTTCGTTCCTCCTAGCTCCTAGCTCGTGCCTTACGAGCTGATTTAAAAAAAAAGACCCTGGCTCACACCAGGGTCTTTTCACAATAATATAGTAAAAGGGATTACTTCGCTTCCGGGTTGTATCCTTTTCTGCTTTCTTTGATACGAGCGCCTTTACCTGTTTTGTCTCTCAGGTAGTATAGACGAGCTCTTCTTACAGAACCTTTTCTCAATAATTCTACTTTATCGATCGTAGGTGAAGTAGAAGGGAAAATTCTTTCTACGGCAATACCGTTAGAAATTTTACGAACAGTGAAAGTTTCGCCGTTAGTACCAGCGTTTTTGCGTTGAATCACAACACCTTGGTACTGCTGCACTCTTTCTTTGTTACCTTCTTTGATTTTTACGTGCACGTTGATGGTATCACCTGTGCTGAAATCTGGTAGAGCGTTTCTTTTCTCCTGAGATTCCGCGTCTATTTGTTTGATGATGATGTTCATAAGATTCTGAGTTAGAGCCTTCCTTGCAAAAGGGACTGCAAATATATAGAAAATAATTGATTTGCCAGATTTATTTTTAATTTTTTAGTTTGTCGTACAAGTCCGGCCGTCTGGTACGGGTTCTTTCGAGGGCTTGTTCGTAGCGCCACTCCTGAATTTTCTTTTCATGGCCCGATAACAGGATTTCAGGCACTTTATGGCCCTTATAATCTTCCGGACGAGTATAGACCGGCGGAGCCAGCATACCGTCCTGAAAAGAGTCGGTAAGGGCGGAAGTTTCATCTGATAAAACGCCCGGTATCAATCGGATGATGGAATCGGCCAATACCGCAGCTCCCAGTTCTCCTCCTGAAAGCACATAGTCTCCTATGCTGATCTCGTGGGTAATGAATTGTTCCCGCACGCGTTCGTCCACTCCTTTATAATGTCCGCACAGCATGATCAGGTTGGTGCCTAGTGAAAAACGATTGGCCATGGACTGGTTAAAGGTTTCTCCGTCGGGCGTCAGATAGATTACGGCGTCGTAGGTGCGCTCGCTTTTCAAGTGACTGATGCAGCGGTCAATGGGTTCTGCCATCATCACCATGCCTGCTCCTCCGCCATAAGCGTAGTCGTCTACTTGCTTGTGCTTGTATAACGTATAATCTCTCAGGTCGTGAATGTGTACTTCCGCGATGCCTTTGTCTTTCGCTCTCTTCAGAATAGAATGCTCAAAGAAACTAGTCATCAATTGCGGCACTACACTGATGATGTCAATCCTCATCGCCGTCGTCTTTGATTTGGGGAGAAAGGTAGATGTCCAGCAAGCCTTCAGGGAGAGC